>JAIWHQ010000112.1:0-4432 GCA_048629575.1 Thermoplasmatota archaeon
AATTTTACAAGCTGCACATCTGATTTATTTTGAACAAAAGTCATTAAAAAGTATTACAATCTACTTTTATAATACGCTGATTAAAATAATTTTCTTTCAAAAAATTTACATCCCAAGCGCTGCCGCAAGATCTCTTTCGTGCTCTTCCCAAAATATCATCTGATTTTATTTTATCATAATCAGAGTCAATTACTGTCAACATTCTACTGATTGTGTACTTATGATTCTTTAGTGTGTTGCGCTTATCGTACTTTTGCTTAATTGTATTCATATAGTTTTCAATCGCATCCTTGTTCCTTTTACTTAACTCTTTTTTCTTTCTTTTTTCCATATTATCCCAAATTCCAAATGCACTTTTAATTAATAAATATTTGGATTTCCAATTATTCTTCTAAAAAATAGTCGTGGATATAGGGTGATATAGATTCAATTGCCCCTATGGTAAAGGTACACTTCCATTAGATATGTCGGGTAATAATTTTTTAGATGTTGTTTTATCTAAGGAACTTATTCCTCCTGGAGTTCTAGTCCAAATGATGCATTGAAAAAGGCTTTTGAAATAGCTGGTGAAGATGCACAAGTACTTGTTGTTTCACAGTGGATCACCACACACCTAGTTCATAAGTTGTATACTTAAACTGATCATCTAACTAAAGAACGTTTTTGTTACATGAAAATTGATTTCCCTCTGGATGTCTGATTTATTCTTTCTTCTGAATCTATTTTTCTGATAACAGGTGTCAAACAAGCATTATAAACTTAAAATAAGGAAATAGTGTTGTTAGGTGATAGTGCATACAGCGTTCAAAAGTATTGATCTGTGGTATTGGTCTTGGCTGCCTTGTATCAAATAGTATCGTACTGTATATCACATTCTTATGGGCATATTTTTTTAATGGTTATGTTTTTGCCACTCAGATAAATGCATTTGGTGAGGCCCATATTGAGTTTATAATGTTGCCTATTTCGATCATCCTTGGTTTGTATGCTAGTTTTAGTCTTTTCAAACAGATGCTAAAAGGTACACAAAGTAAAGTGTAGGTGCTTCATTTTCTAAAATATAATGTTTATATAACACTTCTTTGTTTGTTATAAAACGTTGATTTCTGAGTTGTTGGAGGTAGATCCTTATGGGAGATATAAATTTAAAAACAGTAGAAATTGAAAAACCCGCGGAAACAAATTTCATACTTGGGCAAACTCATTTTATTAAATCCGTGGAAGATCTTTATGAAACAATGATAAATTCTGTCCCAAATGCTAAATTTGGCATAGCATTCTGTGAAGCAAGTGGGGCATGTAAGATACGTATTGAAGGAAACGATCAAGATCTCAAAAAACTGGCAGAGAAAAACGCTAAAAGTATTGGTGCAGGGCATTCTTTTATCATATTTATGGAGGATTGCTTCCCATTAAATGTGTTGAATGCAATAAAAAATATTCCTGAAGTTTGCTCTATATATTGCGCAACAGCAAATCCAACAAAGATTGTTATAGCTGAGACAAAAATGGGTGATGAAACAGGGCGGGGAATACTGGGCGTTGTAGATGGATATGTTCCAAAGGGAGTTGAAAACAAAGAAGATATTGCCTGGAGGAAGAAATTCCTTAGAGATATAGGATATAAACTCTAAAATCCATGTTTTCCTATTAGTGGCACAAAGGAACAGCCACATATATCTTTTGAAGTAACTTTATTTCCTTTCTTTTCTATCAATTCTAAATTGCATATTAATCGTCCTACGGGTACAAGCATTTTCCCAAGATCTTTAAGTTGTTCCACCAGTGGCTTTGGTATTCCTGGAGATGCACAGGTGACATAGATACGCTCATATGGGGCATGCTGGGGTAACCCCTCCGATCCATCGCCCGTTTCCACTGTAACATTTTTTATACCTGCATTTTCAAGGTTTTTCTTTGCTCTCTCAGCAAGAGATGGGAATCGTTCAACTGTATATATGTGCCCTTTCTCACCGACAATTTTTGATACAATAGCTGCATGATATCCAGAGCCTGCCCCAATTTCCAGAATTGACTGCCCTTTTTTAATATCAAGGGCTTCACACATTATTGCTACCATGTGAGGTGCAGAAATTGTTTGACCGTTTCCTATTTCAAGCGGCGTATCTACATATGCATGGTTTTTTATCATCTCTGGAACAAATTTTTCTCTTGGGACCTCTAAAAATGCTTTTTCCACCTCTGCTGTTTTGATTCTTCCCTCTTTTTTTAGTGATGATACTAAAATCTCTCTTCTATCCTTAAACATATTTCAAATGACACAATGGATATGTGTATTTTAATATCTTTGGAAAATATGATATCACTTGATTTTATAATCCCACTAATGTTTTATATATGGAAGATATTTCTCTTACTATAATATTACTGGATGGGATGATATAATGGGTATTAAATTGACCTCTTCTACTACTGGAGAGATTGCTGCTATTTTGGAGATGGGATTATGATAGATGATATTGGCGAATTTCTGAGTAAAATACCACCAATTGAAAAGTTGTTTGGCGGTGCTTGGATAATCACTTGGTTTCTTGCTATTTGGGGTTATCATATTCAGTTTTTTCTAACTGGTTTGTTTTGTTTATTTCTCGCTATTTTACTTCTTGGTTATTTTGATGAAAAGAAAAAGGCAGAAATTCCAGCTTTTTTCTCAATGGATAAAAATACTAGAACCCTAACTGTTCAAAAGATATATGAGACTGATTTGAGTTGGAATGATCATGAACTATGTTCAGGTAGTGCAATGATTTCATCAGGATTAGTCAGAGAGGGCTACATTATTACTAACTGTAGTGGCAATGTAGCACTCAGACACATACCAACAAATACTCCTATGGGTGCTTATAATTTTGAATAACCAACCATCTTTTTATTTGCCATTCTCTGTATCCTCATGATAGAAATAGGGTTATATATGGCAATACATTTCACCCCTGTTACTATGAGGAAAAAAGCAATAGTGGCCCTTGGCGGAAATGCATTAGTAAAGGAAGGTCAAGATGGCAATATCTACGATCAGTTTGATAATACAAGAGAAGTTTCTGCATCAATCGTGAAAATGATACAAGATGGTTGGAATGTCGTTATAACGCATGGTAATGGCCCTCAAGTAGGTGCAATACTTCTTCAGAATAATACTGCACGAGATGTAACACCACCAATGCCACTTGGTATCTGTGTCGCCGAAAGTCAAGGCATGATTGGATATATGATTCAACAGTGCCTTGCAAATGCCTTAAAAAAAGCAGGCATCAAGCGACGTGTTGTGGCATTAATTACGCAGGCGTTAGTTGATGAGAATGATCCCGCTTTGACTAATCCTACTAAACCTATAGGGCCATATTACTCAAAGAGCGACGCAGAAAAACTTCGAAACGATGGGTATCAAATGACAGAGCAAACAAAGGGGTGGAGAATCGTTGTTCCATCACCCGATCCAAAGGCCATTGTTGAAGGGGAAATCATTAAAAAAATGCTTGATGATGATGTTATTGTTATTGCATTAGGTGGGGGTGGAATGCCTGTTTTTGAAAAAAAAGGATGGGGATTTAATGGCATAGAGGCAGTGATTGATAAAGATCTTGCATCTGAACGACTTGCTGAAGCAATAGATGCAGAGCTTTTGATGATCCTTACAAACGTCGAGAAGGTATATCTTGATTACAACACACCTCACCAAAAACCATTGGACAACATTACGTTGAAAGATTTAAAGAAATATTATAAAGATGGTCATTTTCCACTTGGTAGTATGGGGCCAAAGGTGTTAGCCGCCATTCGATTTCTAGAACGCGGTGGAAAAAAGGTTATTATTTCCCACGTTGAAAAAGGATGGAGTGCACTGCAAGGAAAAACAGGTACTCACATACAAAAGTAACAGTTGTTTTTATACAATTAATTACTTATGGGGGGTTTAACACATAATTTTATCCATTTCGACTGGTAATACTACGTATTCGTGTTTAAAAAAATCCAGGGATTCTAACCGAAAAACTGTCAAAAACAGGCCGAGGAGTGTTACGAAATGGAAGAATTTCTCGCCTGTTGAACCGACCCAACAAACACTGCGTTAATATAAACCCCTTCGTGACGTCCTATTTCGTAACGTTTTTCCGTTAAATCTTCAAAACCCATCAGTAGAAAAAATCTGGGTATAAAGATTGAGGCGTTATATTGAGTTATTATCATATATAGGTAGAACATCCCAGACATAAAGAGATCTTAATTAATTTTGGAATATCTAGGGCTGCTTAGTTGTATTTACAAAAACCTTAACGGAATCCCAAAATATATTTTAGGGTGCAATTGAAAAAGCTGAAATTCATCCATAGGGCATTTTTTACCCGCTGGTGTTGTTCACAAAGAAAGAAAAAAATATGGAGGACAGGCTGAAAGAGAATCAACCTCACCC
>JAIWHQ010000113.1:0-4389 GCA_048629575.1 Thermoplasmatota archaeon
GATTGTGGGCTGGTTATCGATGAGGATTTAATTGATCATGGACCAGAATGGCGTGCATTTGATAGTGAACAACATGAGAAAAGAGCTCGGACTGGATCCCCGATGACATATACGATTCATGATAAGGGTCTTAGTACCATGATAAGCTGGAAAAACAGAGATTCTTACGGGAAATCAATTCCAAATAGAAACAGAGCCCAGTTATTTCGGTTGAGAAAATGGCAGAGAAGAATTAGAATTAGTAATGCAACAGAGAGAAATCTTGCATCTGCTCTTTCCATTCTTGATAGAATGGCATCAAGTTTGGGTCTCCCGAGAACAGTTAGGGAAACTGCTGCTATGATCTATCGTAAAGCAGCACTGAGGAATTTAATCCGTGGTAGAAGTATAGAAAGTGTTACTGCTGCATCGTTATATGCTGCATGTCGGCAGTGTCATGTTCCACGTACGCTTGATGAAATAGCTCAAACAGCTAATATGTCAAGGAAGGAAATTGGGAGAAACTATCGTTATGTTTCCCGTGAACTTGGGTTAAAGTTATTGCCTACTACACCTCAGGATTATATTTCAAGGTTTTGCAGTGAGTTAAAGCTTAGCGGTGATGCTCAAGAAAAGGTAATGGAGATATTAAAAGAAGCAGCAAATGCAGAGCTTACCAGCGGCCGTGGTCCAACAGGTATTGCTGCTGCATCTATCTATGTGGCATCAATATTGTGTGGTGAACGCAGGACGCAACGTGAGGTGTCTGAGGTGGCAGGTGTCACAGAGGTAACTATTAGAAATAGATATAAAGAGCTTGCAGAAAGACTCAACATTGATATCATTCTGTAAACCTTGTTTTTTATCTTCTAAAAAATTTTATATGAATCCTTTTTTGTTTTGTTTTTATCTCTTCTCTGCAAAAGTTCTATGCGATAAAGCCAATTGTCAACACTGGTTTCTTTTTCTCTTCTCATCTCTACCACAGATACAATGATAACATGTGTCATTGTTAGTATATATAGCTATCGTGTCAAAATGTCAAAATGGAAAAAAATATAGTAGTTCTAGATAGAATAGATTAGTTACATACAGTCTACTAGGCAAACAGATTTTTGTTATTCATCTATCACATAGTTTTAGGCACCCACTTTTGATGGGCCATTCATACAGTTTTTCGTTATGATCACCAATATAAACTATTTCATCTACCTTATGTTTTGTTCTAGTACTCCATTCAGTAAAAGATTTTTTTACAACATATTTTTTAAGACCAGACTTTGAAAGATATGCTAAGTTTTTTCCAGTCATATCTCTTAATTCTTTTTGACGTTGAAGTCTAAACATAGAATAATTGCCATTGTACATCTTAATTGCATTATCCGTCATCAGAAATATGGTATCAGTCACGTTATCCAGGAAGTTCCGGTCATGTGATACAACAATTACTGTGCCGTTAAATGAATTCAATGCACCTTCAATTGCTTTTTTTGACTGCATATCCATATGGTTTGTCGGTTCGTCAAGGATAAGAAAATTGTATGGTTGCATTATTAGACGAAGAAAAGCCAACCGAGCCCGCTCGCCTCCTGAAAGCTGAGATATGGAGTTATTTACTTTATCTCCTTTGAAATTAAACTGACCAAGCAATGCCTTTGCATCGTTTTCATTAAGTTCTTTATGATCTTTTAAAATCTCGTTAATAAGAGTATTTTTAAGATCTAGGGAAAGATGACCTTGATCGAAATATCCCCATTGGACACCTCGGCTGACATTAAGTGCTCCACTATCTGGTTTTTCAGTACCAGTTAAAATCTTTAAAAAAGTGGTTTTACCACAACCATTAGGACCAATCAAACCAATTTTTTGCCCAGAGAAAATCTCAAAAGTTACATTATCAAGAATAGTTTTTTCATCAAAACTTTTAGAGATTCCGTTACTATCTGCAATATTTTTTCCAGATTTAAAAACTGTTTTGAAATGAAATCTTAGCAGATAATTTTTGATTACTGGATTTTCTATATGTTGAAATTTTTCAAGCCGTTTTATTTTACTTGTAATCTGTTTATCATATCTATTTCGACGTGACATCTTTTGTATTGATGCTTTTTGTTTGTTTATTTTGATCTTTGCTTTTTTGTATTCCTGATATTGGATATGTTGAGAAAGACGATTTTGTTCTGTATAGTCTTCATAATTTGTATCAAAGATATTGATATGGTTTTTTTGGAAGTCAAATACTCTATCTACAAGATCATCAAGCAGATAACGATCATGGGTAATCATCATAACCGCACATGAAATATCAGCTAATTGATCTTCTAACCATTCGATTGTTTCAATATCAAGATGATTTGTTGGTTCATCAAGTAAAAGAAGATCACACTGACGAGGCTGAGCAAGAACACTAGCAAGAGCCAGTTTCTGACGTTCACCACCAGATAAAACACCTATTTTTTGGTTTGGTGAAAGTCCCCCTAAAGAAACATCGTCAAGGATTTCTATTGTAGCTTTCAGATGTGAATTGCTTTTAGCTTGACCTATGGAAACCTGTAGTTTTTGGATTTTCTCAAGTATTTCTTCGTATTTTGATGAATTGTAAATCGCTGGGTTTTCTAACTGTTTTTCATATTCTTTGATCTGTTGTTGAATTCCAATTTCATCTGTTATTTGTGTGATGAATTGACGAACTGTTAGATCTTGCATACCTATAGCTGTCTGTTTTAGAATCCTTATTTTTAAATTGTCTTTAATCCAGAGTTCGCCTTCATCTGCTTTTACTTGTTTTAAAAGAATTCTAAAAAGCGTGGTTTTCCCACAGCCATTTAGACCGATAACTCCAATACAATTATCATCTAGCACTTCAAATGACGTATTTTCGAATAATAATTTACCCCCAATTGTTTTTGATAAATCAATAGCCCGAATTAGAACGTCCATTCAGGTCGATAATATTGTTCTATTCTATAGCTTTTTAGGTTATGACTTTGTTTTCTTACATAAATTAAATATTATTCTTAAAAAATGATAGTTTGGTTTAGTAAATAGGATTTGACAATTATAATTGAGTTAGAATATTTACAAACAAATTTTCAATAATTTTTGATAAAATCACCAAAATTTAGTTAGATCCATAATGTGGATAGAATCAATAATTTCAATGGTCGAGCTGTACTCTAAAACTCCTGTAGCATGACAATGATATCTCCAATAATTGAAAAAACCAATTGACTGTTGATGGGTTATATCTTGAGATTTTGCAGTGGTATCTATGTAGATCAGAGCGTTATCTACAAAAAAATGAAAGGCTGTTGGAATTTTCCATCCGTCGATTATTTCATAATCTGTCATTTCAAAATCGATATCTTCCACAGGTACGTTAACATATTCTCCACTATCTTGAAATCTACAATTCCATAACAACAAATGCTTTATAAAAAAAAGGGGACACAATCCAAAACCATTCACAACATGAATTACTCCTTAACCTTATTTTTATCATCATTCGATAGCTCATTAAAATATCTAGAACGACATGACAGAGAACAAAAGCTAAGGTTATAACTTTTAATTACCGAAGAAGGTTTAGACTTACTAGAATGCAGTGCAAAAATTCGTTTGTTACAATATGCACAGAATATTTGTTTCAAGCCTTTGTCCTCCTTTTTTTAACAATTTTATTTAGATTATCCGGAGATACCTATTCATTTAATCTTTTTTCTCTTCATTAAAACTTTGTTCCTGTTAATGTTTTTGTATCAAGTATCCCTTCAATTGATCTGATTTTGTTTACCACAATTTCTCCTAGACTATTAAAATCATCGGCTTCGATTTTTGCCAGTAGATCATATTCTCCAAACAAGAGATGGAGTTCAATAACCTCTGGTACCTTAGAGAGTTTGGTGTATACCTCATGTTCATGCACAGGTGCAATGGTTATTAGAACAAAACCTATCGCCATATCTATTTCCCCTTTTTTTCAGTATTTGACCAATGTAGCGAAGGGGTCGTTTGATAAATTCTCTCCGCCTAATCCAAGTCTTTCAAGGAGTGGCGTATCATGTGCCCACGCGTCTAGACTGGGACGAAGTACTGACTCGAGAATCGTTCGAACATTCATTTCTGAATCAAGGAAAACTGGAGTGGTTTCCAGCGCTCTCTTCACTCCCGCCCTCGCAATCCAAGGCCCTAGGACCGCATTGCGTTGATCTTGAAACGAATGGAAAACAGTGACATGATAGCTGGTCTTTTCCTTGACGAGAGCCGAATAAACGGAGAATCTTGCGTGATCTGCAAACACTGAGGTTCTTGGGTCTGTGTCTGGGTAACCTGACCACCTTTTCCGCTAGATACTTGTGTAGCTGTTCTAGGTAGATCCCTCTGTGGCTTATCTGCATCAGCATAAGAACT
>JAIWHQ010000114.1:0-4350 GCA_048629575.1 Thermoplasmatota archaeon
TAGTTATCGTCAGATTCTGATCTGTAAAAAAAAGTTCGTTTTCAAAGATTTTCTTTTCATTATCGTCATATACTTTTAGATAATACGTCCCAGAGGACGGTGTTTTTCTGTAATCACCTAGAGATATAACTTCATCATGAGCACCTTTATAATATTCTTCTAAAAAAAGAATGTTTCTATTTGGACCTAATAGCTTGAGCGTTATTTTATCCGTTGTATTAAAACTTAAAAAAAGGCTTGTAAATCCTTCGTCATCTGCAATATTTGAAGAATGCAACAAAAATTCTGTTTCTTCAAAAAAAGAAAGTAAGGTACATCCAGAAAAAGAACTTAGCAACATGAAGATAATTATTACAGTAACTTTTGCATTTTTTAACATATAACTTTCAATTTTTTATCAATTACTGCACCTAATCGTTTCATGCCTTCTTCAATCTTTTCACTGTTAGCATATGAAAAATTGAGTCTCATTGAACGGCCGCCGCTTCCATCAACAGAAAACGCTTTACCATGTACGTATGCAACCTTTTCTTTTAACGCATCAAGAAACATTATTTCAGTATCAATTCCTTCAGGAAGAGTAGCCCAGGCAAACATGCCCCCTTTAGGTTTGTTGCAGACGTAGCCATCAGGGAAATAGTTCTCCATAGCCTTCATCATAATATCTCGTTTTGGTTTATACATCTCACAAACCTTCATGATATGTAAATCTAGAGAACCACTTCTCATAAAATCATTTACAATAAACTGAGTAAAGGTATTGGTGCAGAGATCTAAGGCTTGTTTGCAGATAATCATTTTTCTTGAAAGTTCGTCTGATGCAATTGTCCATGCAAGTCGAAAACCAGGTGATAGAATCTTTGAAAACGTGGACATATAGATAACTCGTCCTTCATCATCAAACGATTTTATCGGTTTTATATGATCGACATCAAAACGAAGTTTTCCATAAGGATCGTCTTCTACTATTACAAGATCATATTCATTGGCAAGATCGACAAGTTTTTTCCGACGTGCCTCAGACATTATAACACCTGCAGGATTCTGAAATGTTGGTACAACATAGATAAACTTTGGAGTGATATCCTCTTTTTGTAGCTCCATTATTTTTTCCTCTAAAATATCTATTATCATGCCATCTTTATCAAGAGGCACACCAACCAAATTCCCTTCATAGCTTCTATATGCATTGATACCACCAAGATACGTTGGAAGTCCAACAAGTGCTACATCTCCAGGATTTAGAAATATTTTACCGATGGTGTCAAGTGCCTGTTGTGAGCCACTTGTGATCATTACGTTTTCTGCAGTTACATCCATTCCATCTTTACATGCTCGCTCTGCTATTGCCTCTCGTAGTTCAGTCAGTCCCTGTGTAGTTCCATATTGAAGCGCAACTTCTCCATGATGTTCTAAAACAGATTTTACAACACCTTGTAGATCCTGCAATGGGAACGAACGCGGGCTAGGCAGACCACCTGCAAAGGAGATAACCTCAGGATCTTGAGCTACTTTTAGAAGCTCACGTATCTCTGATTTTCTCATCTTTCCGGCTCTATCTGAATATAACCTATCAATATTCGTCATCAAAATCCTCAGTTCGCACGAATCTAATACCATTTTATATGCATTTCGTAAAAAGGTAGAAATATAGAATAACACATTACATATGTATTATTTTTTAATTTCTCGGCTAAATAACACCTTACAATGTTCCTCAAATGCCGGCATCATCTCAACAGTTTCTCGGTCTAAATTAAATTTGTGCATAAATAAAGCTAATTGTTCATCAGGAGTGATTGTTTTTTTACCTTTTGCAAACATACAACTTACGTCCTCCGAATCAATCATTTTTTCTTCCATATTCACAACAAATGAACCCCGTTATTCATTTATAAGTCTTTCCCATATTTTTAAGTAAATTCTTCCAATCAAAAAATTTTATAGTCAAAATTTTTAAAAGAGATGTTGCATCATAACCGGAAGAAGGAAATGACGGTGTCAATTAGGGATAGGGGATTAAAAAATCAAAACTTTGAACAGATACTTAGGAATAGATAATGCAATGCAAACATAGTAGTTGTTTTTGGTTGTTTTTAAATTTTATTAAAAGGAGTAGATGAATGGTTTTATACCGTTTTACTATACTGTCTCAATTAGGGTATGGGATTTAAAAATCAAAACTTGATTAAAACTTCTAGAAGTAGGCTTTCTTCATTCTTTGATTGTTTTTAGGTATAATCTTTCATTTCTTCGACTTTTTAAAACAAAAAGATTCGTGAGAAGAGAGTATGCCATACTTGTAAATGATATCAGTGTTTAGTCGAAATAATATATTATACCATCTTTTACAAACCAATAGAAATATCAAATTAACACCCATTAATAAAAAGATTTAAATAAGTCGCCATAGTTAAGTTCACATAGGGATATTATGAAGAGACACATAAAAGTAATAATAAGTTATAGCTTATTAGTAATATTTTTCATATCTTCAGCTGCTGCAATACAGATAACCTCTGAAAACTCCATTTCAACACCCTTATTTTACGAAGATGATTTTGATCCTTTAGTTGATGTTGAGGTAACTGTTGAAATACAAACAATACGATCATTTGATAAATACGAAAGACAACTCCACAAAAGAGAATATATTGATTTTATCGGTGACCCAGATTTATATGTTAAAATAATAATTAACGATGAAGAATTTACGAGTGACATTTGGCAGGATACAAAATACATCTATAGCACACCATTTTCAGCAACCTTAAACGTGCCAGATGATCAAGAATTTGTCGATATTATAATACAACTTTGGGATTGGAATAAAAATGGAGATAAGCTCTGCGATATTGGAAATGAAAATGATGATGCTAACCTAATATATAGTATTAAAACAGGTCATTGGACAGGAGACGATGAGATTGGTGATCCAAGCGGATATGGTAGGTTAAATGGATGTGATGATGGCAGTATCTATAAACATGATATGGACTGTGAACTCTGGTTTTCTATCTATCAAAATGACTATGACGGAGATATGATTCCTTATTGGACCGAAGTTAATGAATATGGAACAAATCCTGAAATAAACAATATTGGAGATGATGATGACAATGATAATATCCCTATTGAATGGGAATGGAAATGGGGATATGATCCATTTCAAACAGATAATCATGGATATCTTGACCCTGAAAACGATGCAATCGATAATGAAGAAGAATACTTAACAGTAGATTTTGGCTCTGATCCCTTTAGAAAAGACATGTTTGTCGAACTAGATCAGATGGATGAAAGCCCAAGTGGTCAAAAAAGTTTATTGCCAGAAGGATCAAAGGAATTGTTATATACAGCCCATAATAGACAAAATATCGTTTATCATCTTGATGATGGGAATTGCGAAAATTCTTGTTCAGATATTATACCCTTTGATGAATCTACAACTGGAAATGAGCTGAGAAATATTTATTATCAATATTTTCAACAAGGAGGCGACAATTCCTGGCGACGAGGAGTATTCCATTATGGTGTGTTAATCTATCATTCAGATCAGGTAGATGGACATATGTTTGGAACAAATCGCTTCCAGGTTTCTGCTAAAGGCATGGAAGAAAGATCCTTAAAACTAATATTGGATAGAGATACGGTTTATGCTAGTGCCTATATGCATGAAAATGGTCACATACTAGATTTTAGGCCAATTCCAGGTCATGATCAATACAGCAAATTTCCTTGGCAGATCGGCTGGTGGCTTAACCGTCCATATAAAAGCTGCATGAATTATGGATATATGTATACAACGGTTGATTATTCAGACGGCTCAAGAGGATCAGTAGATTTAGACGATTGGGAAAGAATGGATCTAGCAGCGTTTCAAAGACATTGGCAGACATAATAATTATCAACCATATATCTTTAATAAAAAACCAATGCCGTATTAAATGAAGACATACCGATACTTAGCGAGCAATATTAGAAGTAATTTGCGACTTTTTGTTTCCTCATGATACGAGAGAGAGGAATCTAATTTATAATAGAAAAAAAACTTGAAAAAGGTATTTTTTAATTCGGGGGTGATTCTCCTTTTAATTTGGGTGTTTCGGGTGTTTTAAAAACAAAAAGATACGTGAGAAGAGAGTCAAGTCTATTTCACAAGATTTTGAAAAAGATTTTTAATGTTAAATTGACAAATACGCCTGGAAAAAGAAAAAAGCATCCTTCAAAAAATCTTTATCCTCATTCAACTTTTTTGCTACAGCATCAAAAATCTCATCAATAGCCTTTTCTCATACGTTTTCTTTGTTAGACTATAACAACTTATCATTAACCGGTGTTCTAACGTCT
>JAIWHQ010000115.1:0-4314 GCA_048629575.1 Thermoplasmatota archaeon
TAATCAGCAAAGAATATTTATTAGACGATCCTTGTTATAATATCTTGAGGAATAAATTATATGAGGCGAAAAGACAAAGAAATTACCAATCCTTCTGAACTTGAAGTAATTCTTAAAAAAGCAAAGATTTGTCGTCTAGGTTTACTTGATGTAGATGTTCCATACATTGTCCCAGTTCATTATGGATATAACAATAAAAATCTCTACATTCATGCAGCTAAAGAAGGGAAAAAGATAGATCTCATAAAAAAAAATCCTAAAGTATGTTTTGAAGTTGAACTTGACCATAAAATTCGTAATACAGGAATTCCATGTAATTGGTCTACTTCATATAAGAGCATTATAGGTTATGGCACAGCTTCTCTTATAACAGATATGGAAGAAAAAAAGCAGTCGTTAGGATTCTTGATTGATCATTATTCGCCTGGAACTGTTTATGATTTTTCTAAAAATATGGTAGAATCTGTTGCAGTCATAAAGATTATAATTGATAATATGACTGGCAAACAATCATTAGACTAATTGCTTATATAAAGATGTATATAAACTTATCATCTTCTCAAACATCATAATCAGCAAGTAATAATGTTACAACTGTAATTTCTCTATTAAATAATCTCATTGTTAATGATGCATAATTATTTATACTGAGTATTATCTATAACCTGTAATTATAAAATGAGAACTAGTATTCTTAATCGAATTTTATGTTTTTATTTTTAATTGTTTACACTATAACATGGAGTTTTAAATTATGAATCAAAGAAGAAGAAATCAATCAAATCAAGATAAATCAAAAAAGAATTGCAAGATAATAAGATGTAGTTTTCTTACACGACCTGTTTTTGAGAATGACACTTGTCAGGAATTTATTAAAAATATAAACAGGGAAGCAGATAATAATTGTAGGAATTGCAAGTACTCGTTTTGATATAATACTAACTACCATAAGAATTTTTTAAAGAGAGTGAAATTAAAATATGAAAGGAACAGTTAAGTGGTATGATACTAAGAAAGGATATGGATTTATTAAGGGCGATGATGGTAATGATGTTTTTGC
Source organism: Thermoplasmatota archaeon (assembly GCA_048629575.1). GTDB lineage: Archaea > Thermoplasmatota > E2 > DHVEG-1 > DHVEG-1 > JAUWYM01. The sequence goes on from JAIWHQ010000115.1 coordinate 1,061, forward strand.
TCATCGTTCAGATTTGTCTTATTTTGAAGTACATCTAAAAAAGGGTGATTCAACTGAATATAAAATTGAACGAACCAAAATTGGAAATAAAGCAATAGATATCATAGTTAAGAATCGATTGAATAAAAGAGAAAGAAATAATCTTTCTATTCATGCTAACCATTAACACTATATACTAACAACCCTTACCTAATTTATGCCTAAACAAAAACTAACACTAAGCATCGATAAAAAGATAATAACTCAAGCCAAGAAACAAAATATCAATCTCAGTTCATTTCTTGAAATACGACTGGTTGATTATCTTAATTATAAGGAGTGCTCCCGACGGGATTCGAACCCGAGTAGCTGGCTCGAAAGGCCGTAGACATGACTCGAGAAATTATTGACTTTTGTCGGGTTCCAAAACAAAGTTTTTTATGAGAGATTTATATTAACATTAATTACTCATTTTTATGTTACTTTACTCCTGGACATTGTAATACTAACCCCATACATTTTAATAATAGATATGTTATTCAGCAAATCCTATGAAAAAGGCAGAAAAATGTATTTCATGCGGAAAAGGACTGCTTGAACGGGGATCGGTAACATTTCCATGTCCAATGTGCGATGCAGTCGTCGGAAGATGCAACGGCTGCAGAGAACAAAGTGTGAAGTATGTCTGTCAACAATGTGGATTTACAGGACCTTAAGGAGGAAATACATATGGGGGAAGTAATAGCACTTATGCGCGTTATGCCAGGTGAAGTAATAGATGACGATAAATTACAGAAAATGATAGATGACATAAAAGACGTGGTAAAATCGCCTGTAACACTTGGAAAAATTGAGGTTAAAAATATTGCCTTTGGACTTAAGGGATTAAACGTTACTGTAATGGTACCAGATGATGCAGGTGGATTAGATCCTGTGGTTGAGACTATTTCTAAAATTGAAAACGTTGACAGTGTAGAAGTAACAGATGTAGGGCGAGTCTAAATCTAGGCTGCTCTACCGGGTCTTTTAAGCTGATCTGAAAAATTCTGTATTACCTGAGAACCGATTTCTGTAGGATAGTATATTGGGTAAGCAGAGTTGCTTGTATCGCCATCAACCAATTCAGCCATATACATTTTTTTAATATGCCATTTAACGGTATGATGATTGAGATCAAGGGCATGAGCAATCTCAAGCAAATGTTTGCCTGGATTATCCTGTAAATACATCATAATATCTCTGGCGTTTTTATTTCTTAAAATAGACTCTGCAACAGCCTCTTTTCTGGCCTCAATACCACCCTCAACTAAATAGTAGACCTTTTTTCCACCGATGGCCCTACTTCTTACAAGGTTTGTTTGTTCTAGTTTACGAAGATGCCACGCTGCATTACTCGGCTTTAAATTCAATTCTCGTGCAATTTCCCTAAGATGTGAACCAGGATAATCCGTAATATATCCAAATAAATTCTTTCTGATCTCAGTATCCAATACGTTCTCTGGTGTCACATATTTGATACCACCTGCAGTAATAACCGCAGCAATTATCACTATTGCAGCTAACAAGACCAATATTGATGTCTCTGGTGAAAACACCTCAAATGAGAAACTTTGAGCGGCTACTGATTCTATCAAAAAAGACAATATTAAAAAAGACAATATTAAAATTACTAACGTTCTCCTATCACATCGCATCCTATCCCATCCTTTAATTTTTGCATCCTATAGCATATCCAAAACATTGAACAACTTAAAAAGTTTACTTATGTGCAAAAAATCCAGTCACCTGGTTGTCTGTATTTTCAATTCTCACAAATCCAAACCGTTCAAACTGTATGACCTCTCCAGTCATTATAGTTGAAACTGCTTTCTCTGCAAATCCCTGTACCGTCTCAAGACTGTCTGGGTTGTATTTATCACCCTCAAAAAGAAGATGGGGAACAAAAACTTTCATTTTAACAAAGTCATCGGTTGTCCACTGAATCTTGGCCGACTCAGATATCAACTCCTCGCCCGCATACTCTGCAAAAATTGTATCGTTTTTTTCTTTTATTTTTACATTAAAGAGATCTTTTAATCTGAAGACATCTCCTGTTTTTATTTTTTCCATATCTGCTTTTGGAACGAAAAACGTTTTACCAGTTTTTATAATCCGGCTTCCAAGTTTTTTATCAGTTGGATGAAAACTTATTGATTTTTCTTTCGATGGAGCACCTTCAACAACAAGTTTTACAGGATCTTTCACAAAGAAATATCGTCTAGCCGTAGGATCTATTAATTTTCGGTTAAAAGCTTCTACAATACCAAACGTTACAGTTGATTCTACCTTTGAAATACCTTGAGAGATTACAAATTGTTTGATAGCTTCCGGTAAAATACCTCGTTTTTTTAACCCCCTCAAGGTCGGCAATCTAATATCATCATACCCTGTGACCAGTCCTTGTTCAATTAATGGCTTTATTTTACGTTTTGATACAGGCATGCCATCTATTGAAAGACGAGCAAATTCCATGAGGTGTGGTTTCCTCAATTTAAGAAGATCAAGAAGTCTAAAATAACATTCATCACGAAGCTCATATTCTTTCGTCCGAAAGGGATGCGTCACACCACTAATACTGTCCTCAACTGCACCAGCAAAATCATAGGTTGGCCATAATCTAAATTTACTACCATGAATCGGATGTGGCTTATCTATAACTCTAAAAAGAGTTGGATCCCTCATTGCAGTATTCTTACAAGTCATATCGCCTTTAAGCCTCAGTACTGTACCCTCTGTCGATGATGATATCATATCTTTCCAAAGATCGATATTTTCCCCGCAAGAAATATCTCTACAGCAGCATTCTTTTCCATGAAAACGCCCCTCTTTAATAACATCTGGTGAGCAGTTGCAAACATATGCATCCCCTTGATTTATTAACTGTTCAGCAAGTTTATAGTGTTTTTCCAGATTGTCTGAAGTGCGGTATTCCTTGTCCCATTCTACACCAAGCCACCTTAAATCTTCTTTTTGAACATCGTAAAACTCGGACTGCGCGTTCTCGGGATTTGTATCATCAAATCGTAAGATGAATTTTCCATCGTACATCCTTGCATACTCATAATCAACAATAGATGCCTTAGCGTGACCAATATGTAGATATCCATTAGGCTCAGGTGGAAAACGAGTGACAACTTTTCCTTTCTCTGCATCTGGAAGTTCAGGCAATGAAAAATCTCTTTCTTTCTTTTCTTTTTTAAGAAGTTCGGGAGCGAGTTTTTCTAGTTCAGCAATCT
>JAIWHQ010000116.1:0-4307 GCA_048629575.1 Thermoplasmatota archaeon
AAATGAATTGATAGTGACTGATACTCCATAAAATTCACCTCTTTTTTATATCGTTATTTTTTCAATTTGACATTTTTACACATTAAGTTTATATATGGTTAGTGATAACATTTAACATGTCATTAATAAACAATATATGGTAATTGAGAGAGGTGATGGAGAGATGAAAAACAAAATACAACAACCAGAACCAAAAGTAAAAGTAATAAGAAAAAAAGAAGAAAAACAAATAAAAGAAGATCTTTTTGAAATCTGTATAAGAAAAGGCCTAATCGAAAAAACAGAATACGGATATTACTTTAAACCTGAATTTTTCGAAACACTAGAAGTATACGAAGAAGAATAAAAATATACAAAAAATCTATCCTATCTTTTTTCTAATTTTTTCTTAGTATACGGCAAGAGTCCACCAGCATCACGAATCGCAAGAATCTCCTTCGGAAGTTTTGGAAACATAAATGAAGTCTTACCAACAACAATTGTTCCCTTGCCGATATCCAATACGACTTTATCACCTGGAGAATAAGCCTTTACTGCCTCTGGACACTCAATAAGAAGAAGACCTTGATTAATTGACGCACGATAAAAAATACGGGCAAAACTCTCCGCAACAACTGCTGCAACTCCTACTGCCTTTAAGCCAACGACAGGGTGCTCACGAGAAGATCCGCATCCAAAGTTTTTTCCAGCAAAAATAACATCCCCTTCGTTAACATTCTTAGAAAATGAAGAATCAAGATCCTCCAACAAATGAGGTCTTATTTCTTCTGCAGTACTACATGTATAGATATATTTTCCAGGAAAAAGCATATCTGTATCAATGTTATCTTTTTCATATCTCCAAACCTTCATTTATTTCACCACCTTTCTTGGATCACTTATTTTTCCATGAATTGCAGAAATTGCAACGGTTGCAGGGCTTGCAAGATAGATTTCAGCCTCTTTACATCCCATTCGTCCTTTGAAATTTCTATTTGCCGTACTCAAACATCGTTCACCTGGAGCAAGACAACCTTGATGAGCACCAAGACAAGGACCACATCCTGGAGGAAGCACAAGACCTCCTGCTTCAACAAGTATATCAATGATTCCTTCATTTAAAGCATCTAAATATACTTGTCTTGATGAAGGAAGAATAAGAAGTCGAACATTAGGATGAATTTTGTGACCTTTTAAAATTTTAGCAGCAATCTGAAAATCAGAAAGACGTCCATTTGTACAAGTACCAATAAGACATTGTTGAATCTCAAGTTCTTCAATTTCATTAATAGATTTCACATTATCAACAGTATGAGGAAAGGCTACAACTGGAGAAATTTCTTCTAAATTATATGTCAGTTCTTTTGAATATACTGCATCTTTATCTGGAGAAATCGCTGAATATTGTGATGCAGAAATTCCAATTGATTCTAGATATTTTGTTGTTATCAAATCAACAGGAAATACAGCATTTTTTGCACCCATTTCAACACCCATATTTGACAGGGTAAACCGCTCCTCAACAGAGAACTGATCAACATCACCATGAAACTCCACAGAGCAGTAATTCGCACCAGATGCAGAGATATCACCAATAATATGAAGTATGACATCTTTTGCAGAAACACCTGGTTGTAATTTTCCATTAAGTATTATTTTTATGCTATGAGGCACTTTAAGCCATGTCTCACCGGTAAGCATGAGCGATGCCGCCTCTGTCCGGTCAATACCTGATGAAAACGCACCGATTGCCCCATACGAACATGTGTGAGAATCACTTCCTAACAGTAGTTTTCCTGGCAACGCAAGGCCTTGTTCAACGACTATCTGATGGCATACACCACATCCAACATCAAAAAAATGCTTTATCCCATATTTTTTTACAAATTCTCTAATAACCTTATGATTTGTCGCTGTTTTTTCAGATGCCGCAGGGATTACATGATCAAGAACAATAATAGACAACGATGTGTCGTAGACGCCATATTTTTCCAGCTCAGGTTGTATCTTCTGAATAATTGCAGCGGTATTATCATGAGTCAAGAGATGATCCGGCTTTACTGTCACTATCTGTCCAGGAACTACTTCTTTTTCACCGGAATATTTTGCAAAAATTTTTTCCACAAACGTCATACCCATGATATATCACCTCTAAAGCAATCCTCCACGTTTATAAATTTCACTTTGCACAGCTGAAAACGGTTTTGCCTGATAGGTTTTCTTCTGTGTTTCATCATATATCTCTCCTGTTATAAAGTCTACAGATATGTTATCATTATTCTGTATCTTTTTTGTAATATCTTCTGCGATAAGTATCGGCATTGCACTGTTAATAGCATTTCGCTCATAGATAGCACCAAAAGACTCAGCAATAATCACACTCACACCTAATGATTTGAAACAATCAACTGCCTGCTGCCGAGAACTCCCACATCCAAAGTTCTTTCCGATAACAACAATATCTCCTTTTTTTACTTCTTTTGCAAAGTTCTCATATCCTTTTAAGTTATCAAAAGTGTATTGCCCCATCTCTTTGATATCTGTAATCGAAAGATATCGATTATGAAAGATCATATCTGTATCAACGTTGTCCTGTTTGACAACCCATGCTCTTCCAGTAACTTTTAAAGGGGATTCTAAAGATTCTTTCTTTTTTTGTATCATTTGTTTTTCAATCTTCGGCAGTTCTAATGAAGCAGGTTCATCAGGGACATCGTTAAGTGTTGTAATATAGCCTGCTACAAGTGATGCTGCAACTGTTGCTGGAGAAGCTAAAAACAGATCACCTTTTCCTTGTTTTCCAACAAAGTTTCTATTACCTGAAGAAACAGCAATTTCTCCTTTACCGGTCTGTCCTATCTGTCCAGCAGCACAACCCGCACAACCCGCAGAGCCGATCAGTGCACCGGCGTCTTTAAAAATCTTAATGATGCCTTCTTTAAGACATGTTTTCCAGATAGAATCTGTTGCAGGAACAATTTTAAGGATTCGTCCAGGAGCTAATTTTTTTCCTTTTAAAACTTGCGCAGCAGCTCTCATATCTTCAAGACGTCCGTTTGTACAGGAACCGATAAAACCTGAATCAATTTTTTTACCTTTTACCTCATCGACACTTATTACATCCTCAGGATGTCCAGGGCGTGATATCATTGGTTGTAATCCATCGATATCAATCTCAATTGTTTTTTCATATTCTGCATCTTTATCAGCAAATACAGGTTTAATCGTTTGTCCAAACTTTTCTTTATAAAATTTGGAGATTTCATCATTTGGCGGAAACAGTATAATGATACCTCCCATCTCTGTTGCCATTGATGCTATCGTAATCCTACCATCAAAAGATAATGAGTCTATATATTCTCCATAGATTTCAGCAGCATATCCTAGAAGTCCGTTTGCTCCAAGTTCTTTTGTCATCTTCAGAACAACATCTTTTGCAGATGTCGTCTTTGAAGGGAGTCCTTTGAGTATAATCTTTACTGTTGGTGGCACCTTAAACCACACCTTTCCATAGGCAAAGGTATGTGCGATATCTCTATCTCCCATGCCTTGTCCAAACGCACCAATCGCACCTAATATATTGGCATGAGAATCTGTTGATACAAATGTACCACCTGGAGAGATCATTCCTTCCTCAAAAGCTAGATGGGTCCCTATCCCCCGGTTTATATCAAATATTTGTATTCCATTTTTTCTTGCAAAAAGTCTACATATATGTTGATTTGCTGCATATTTTTGATCACATCCTCCAGGGTTACAATCAAAAGTAAAAAACGTCTTTTTGGGGTCATCAACTGATAGATTGTTTTCTTCTAAATTCTTTACAACATTTGCTCCTCCGAAATCTCTAGCTACTCGTGCATCAATTGCGACATCGATAATGTCTCCAACATTTGCTTTGTTTCCAGAATGATTTTCAAAGATTTTTTGAATCATAGTTTTACTCAAATCAATCAACACTCCCATATTGGATGTATGTATATCCAAGTTTGAACGCAAATCTTCTAAGAGTATGAAAACGTTGTGGTCATCTCTCTCGTTGTTTTTGCTAAAGAAAATGCTCAGTTTATATTTTGAGTATAGTTTTATATTCTGCTAGTTGAATTACACAGTAAATAGTCTGTTAAAATAATAGTGGTGATGAGAATGGAATGGTCTATAATAGTAGGCTGGATAATGCCATTTTTAATATTTTTAATATTCATATTTCTCATTGTTGCAAAAATAATGAGTGATTATACCACATTCTATTCCTACAACTATACAATGATTGGATTAGTAGATTTTTATAAATTTAAAAAAGGCGTAAATAAGTAATCTAATCATTG
>JAIWHQ010000117.1:0-560 GCA_048629575.1 Thermoplasmatota archaeon
AGAAAAAATTATTCAGCAAGGAAAAACACTCGGGGATGAAGACAGTTGTAGACTGGATCAACCATACCTTACCATATCTTAAATTTAAAAAGAAAAAGGTCACAAGAAAGACCATTTATCAGTGGATAACAAATTATGGGGACATATATGAAAAGAAAGTAATCTGGAACAAAGCTTTTGAATTTTTTAAAGAATCAATAGATAGAACCATAGAACAAGAACCAATGAAATTATCACAACATGAAATCTCAAATTATTTGAAAAGCCAGTCGCCGCCCCCATATCCATATTGCGATAAATGGGCTTGTGCGTATTTTGAAGAATTACAACAAATCACAAAGAATCCCACAAAACGGTCTGCCAAATTGATTCCAGAATTATTTAACATATATATGAGTTTTAAGATATCACAGCGCCCTATAGATTTCAATAAAGCCTGTAAAACATTGAAAGAAGATCCAATGATAATGGTGACTTGGAAAGAAACACAACACCAAGTAATCAGAATTAAATTACTTGATGAAATAACTGCAAAGAAGAAGATTAAATATAAACCAGGA
>JAIWHQ010000117.1:570-4274 GCA_048629575.1 Thermoplasmatota archaeon
TATGCAGAATAGTGGTAAATGCAACTTCATTGTGGGAGGAAACATAAAACTTGCTAAGGAAACCATCAAAACAATCACAACAAAACTTAACAAAAATGATCCTGATATCATTAAAAACCCTAGAATTAAAATAAACAACATATCAGCAAAAATTGTAATGCCCAGAAAAATTAGCACAGACGCATTACTATTTGCGTTAGATGCACAAGATTTTGAAGTAGAAAAAAATAGTTATTGGGTGGATAAAATAACAAATATTAATGAAAATTGTTTGGAACGTAAAATGAAGGACCCCGCTGTATCACTAGAGTTTTACAAATCTAGTAAAGTAATTATTCGAGGAGCTAAAAAAGAAGATGATATCTATAGAGCGGTGGAAAAACTGTCAAAAAGCTTTTGGTTAGAGCCGTTTTTTTCTCCAATGAAATAAAGAAACAAAGAGAATTTGTGGAGAACATTCCTAAAAAATATTATCGACCTTAGGTCAATAATATTCTAAATATTTCAATAGAAAACAATAGTTTTTGCCCATGCGCAAGTTTTATCTGTTTCAGACCGTTAGAAAATGCTCAATGGACTACCTAATTATGTGCATTGGCAATAGACATGGCGGAGATGATGCAATAGGCCCTTATGTTGCTGATCGGTTAAAAGAAAAAATCAATGATTTTGTTGTCTTGGACTGTGGAACCGTACCAGAAAATTTTACTTCAGTTGTAAAACGACATAAACCAAGAAATCTAATTATAATTGATGCTGTTGAAATGGGATTAACTCCTGGCGGAATGCGAATTGTTCCAAAAGAGAAAATTGGTACAATGCACATAAGTACCCATGGCATTCCAATCTCTATTCTAATGACGTATTTGGAAGAATATATAGAAAACATATTTTTCGTAGGAATTCAACCCAAAACCATGTCTGGTTCACTAACGGATTTCGTAAAAACAAGTGGAGAAAATCTCATAAAACTAATAATAAACAAAAATATTGGCTCGATTGAAAAACTGCAATAATAGTAAGGTTTTTTGAAGATCCAATATGCTCTACTCTGTGATAACAGATGGGAGAAATGAAAGAATCCGTAGACAGCGTAATGCAAATGATAGGTGGACTATCAAAACACCAACCAGAAACCATGAGACATTTTAAATCATTCATGGGGTCAGTGCTAAAGGAAGGTGTTCTTGACACGAAAACCAAAGAACTCATAGCTATTGGAACATCCATCACAGCAAGATGTAAGTATTGTATTGCAATTCACGTGGAAAAAGCGTTAAATGCCGGAGCTATAAAAAAAGAAATATTTGAAGCTGCAACAGTAGCGATTCTTATGGACGGTGGACCGGCAATGACATATGTTTCTGAAGTAAAAAACGCGTTTGATGAATACCTGTCATAAAAAGCTAATAGGGATATTTTTTACCTAACGCTTCAGTTGAAGCAAGAGCTGAAATTGCACCCTCGGCACATGCAGTAATAACCTGACGTAGTCCGCCTGTAATATCTCCTGCTGCATAAACGCCTTTGACGCTCGTTCTCTGTTGCTCATCGGTAGTGATATATCCCTTTTCATCAAGTTTAACACCTAGCTGTTTTGCAAGTTCATTTTGAGGGATTTCGCCAATTGAAATGAACACACCATCAACTTCAAGTTTTGATTTTTCATTATTAATCGTGTCTTTCAAATCAAGATATTCAACCTTTTCTTCTCCATTGATCTTTTCTACAATCTTGTTAAACAATATCTGAACCTGCTTTTCTCGTGCCTCTTCTTCATATGTTTTCTCTGCACGTAGTTCATCTCTCCTATGGATAAGATATACTTCTTCACAACCTATTTGCTTCAGAAAAATAGCTTCGATAAGTGCAGAGTTACCGCCACCAATAACTGCTACTTTTTTATCTTTGAAGAAGAAACCATCACATGTAGCACAGTAGGATACGCCCTTTCCTTGGAGTTCCGCCTCGCCTGGAACCGCAAGTTTTCTATGCTCAGTTCCTGTCGAAAAAAGAATTGCACCAACAGTATATTTATCTTCTGATGTTTCAACGTTTAATGTATCTTCAGATTTTGCTATTTTTTTTACATCTTCATAAAAATGAATGTCGGCATATTTGCTGGCATGTTGTTTCATTTTCTCCATAAGTTCTGTACCGGAAATAGATTCAAAACCAGCATAATTTTCAATGTTTGGGGAAAGCATCGCAAGCCCCCCACCGCCACTTTTATCAAAAATAACTGTTTTTATCCCTGATCTTCCCGCATATATACCTGCTGAATATCCTGCAGGTCCAGCTCCAATAACCGCTAACTCGTAATCCATATTAATCTCTCCATCAACACATTTGCAGTATTTCTTTTTTATCGTGTGTTTTTGCCCCGTTAAACCAGAAAAGATATCACTTGCTAAGTTGAAAGTTTTTTCTGATTTGATCAAGAGTATTTTTAGTATTAGGTGCTACCTCAAAAATCGGGCTGAGTTTTTCGCAGGCATATTCATTACAATAGGCGCAATTTTTAAGATTTCTCTCCTGTCCACACTTTCTTACTTCACAAACATTGCAGTGGAAAAAAAGTCTTTTCCCTTCTGATAAACATCCATCGCAATTAATATTCTCAGCTTTGATGTCTGCATTGTACTGCTTAGACCATATTTCGGCAACTTTTTTTCTTTCGTCATCATCATTTTTCTGGGTTGCTGAGAATGCAGGGCATTCATTACAGGCCATTCCACAAAAACTTATTTGCTCCATAGTTTCTCACCTCATTTTTACAATTTAGAAAATTCATCATTGCTCTTATCTCAAAACTTTTTCCTTTAAAATTTCATATGCTTCTTCAGGTGAATCAATGCCTGAAAGCATTTTTTCAAAGGGGCAAACATCACTTCCACCTCTATTTTTGATATATGGAATCATTTCATCTATTTGACTGGGAATACCAGCTATGATCAAAACAGCAATTGCAGTTTTTGTTGCCTGAGGAGAATAAACACCTTTTATCTTAGAATATCTGCAGAGAAGAGCTGAGGCTTTACCAAGAATCCTATCTCCAACAATGGAACCTTGAATTTCCTCCTTTAATTCTTCTATTACCTCCAAGATAGGTCTAATCCCATCTCCTTTCTTTTTAATTAATACATCACCATTTTTCACGACCACTATAGAACAATCAGTTTCTGCCAGCACCTCTCGAGCTAAATCCATATCCCTAATGATCTTTTCATCTACAATAATCAAACACCCCTAAGACTACAATTTTTGAAAAATGGTTTTATCTCATATAACATCTCACTGAGTTTCTCTTTAGAATACGGGACAACATCATTCAGTTTTGATGATACTAGCGGCGAATCACTTTTAAATTGCTGAAGATAAAATTGTTTAGACCCTTCCAACCATTTTGCTATTTCAACGATGTCTTTTTTATCAAGCATACCTGGAACGATCGTTGTTTTGAATTCATAATCAGGCGCTTCATTTTTTATTAAATCGATAGACTGTTCAATTTTTGAGATATCGACCTTAACGCCAGCCAATTGATCATATTTTTTCTTTGGTGCTTTTACATCCATTGAAACATAATCAACAAGTTTCTTATCAATAAGTTCTTTGAGTTTTTCTGGAAAAGCACCATTCGTATCAATTTTTATGAGATAATTAAGTTTTTTTACTTTCTCTGTAAAATCAACAATATCCTC
>JAIWHQ010000118.1:0-4235 GCA_048629575.1 Thermoplasmatota archaeon
AAACGTTCTAAATTTTATATCGGTAATGATGCCGTCTTTTACTTTGATAAATATCTCCATGACATCACCACAGATAGGATTTCCAACCTTACCATATCCATCAGGGTTTTCTATGACGCCTACGTTTCTTGGGTTCATGAAATGTTCCATTACTTTTTTGCTATATCCTACTCCTGCCATTATTAATCACCTCCTTTTTGATATAATGGTGAAAGTTTTCTCAACCGTTGAACAGTTTCCTTTACTGCTTTTGTAATTAGTGGTATTTCTTCAAAAGTGTTTGAACGTCCGAGGGTAATCACCATGGATCCATGGGCTTCTTCATGTTTCAAACCTATTGCAAGAAGAACATGGGATGGTTCCAGAGTCTTTGAAGAACAGGCAGATCCCGTTGCTATCTGTATATTATACATATCCATGTTGAGAAGGATGCTTTCACCTTCAATATGGCTGAATCGAAAACTTGCATGATGAGGAAGTCTCTTTGTCGGATGACCCGTGAGATATGTTTCATCGATTTGTAGTATCTCATCAATAAGTTTATCACGTATTTTTTTCAATCTCTTGTTTTCTTGAGTCATTTCGTTTTGTATAATTCTTGCAGCTTCTCCCATGCCAGCAATTGCAAAGATGTTTTCTGTTCCTGAGCGCAGTCCTCGTTCTTGCCCTCCACCGATAATAACCGGCTGAAGTTTCACACCGGGTTTTATATATAACACACCGGCACCTTGTGGTCCATACAAATCGTTTGAGGAAAGCGTCAACAAATCAATACCATCATTCTGTACATCTAGTGGTATACGTCCTGCAGCAGCGGTTGCATCAACATGCAGATACATACCCTTCTCATGCACAATCTCACTAATTTTTTTGATAGGCTCCATAGTCCCGATTTCGTTATTTGCATACATGATTGATGTGACAACTGAATCTTTCGTCAGCAGGCTTTCAAGTTTTCCAAGATCAATAATACCTGTTGAATCAACAGGGATAATGTTAAAAGTAAACCCATTTTTCTGAAGACTTTTCATAGAGTTAAGAACTGAAATATGTTCTATGGCACTCGCTACAACAGTTTTTCCCTGTGCAATGTTTCTGAGTGCAGTTCCTCGTATTGCAAGATTGTTTGCTTCCGTTGCACTACCCATAAAAATGATGCTTTTTTCGTTTTCAGCATTAATAAACTCAGCAATTTTTTTACGAGCATCTTCTATTGCTTCTTTAGCAGTCAAACTGGCTGAATGAAGCGATGAAGGATTACCCATCTTTTTTGTAAGATACGGCGTTGCAAACTCAAGTACCCGCGGATCAACCGGCATCGAAGATGCATGATCAAGATAAATTCTTTTCATATTCTCCTCGTTAAAACCACATGGTTGCACCGGAGTCTAATGCAAGATCGTTAAGGGTTGCTGCACCAACAATTTTTACTCCTGGTATAAGTTCAACTTTTTCAAGTCCCAACATTTGTTTCGAGGCTTCGCATACCAAGATCTCTATTCCCATCTCAAGTGTTTTATTAATCATTTCCAAAACACTGGGAAAACTTCCAAGTTTTATCTTCTCAGCAGCACCAGGTATCAATATTTTTAGACCAGATCCTAAGTAATACACTCTTGGTGTAAGGTCCATCATTTTTGCTGTTTGCGCTAAAACTAAAGGAGAATACTGTTTTTCAGGATCATCGGTTGTTAGTACGTACAGGATTGAATTTTCATCTTTCAAACTTTTTTACCTCCCTTTTTATTTTTTCATTTCATTCTTTTAATAAAGAAAATCATAATGGTTCCTGTTTTTTCAAATTTTAAAATCTCATGACCCGCACGTTTTGCCCATCGTTTAATGTCTTCTTCTGCGGCAGGATCATCAGCCTCTACTCTTAGTACTTGTCCAACATCGATTTTTTCAATTTCTTCTTTTGTTAGTGCAATTGGCATTGGACAGTAAAATCCTACACAGTCCAATTCTGCATCATAAACAATATCGATATCTATCTCTAACACCTCGTTTCTCATCCACCTAAATAATCCAGCTCATACCAATAGCCTGTGGAACTAAGATGATTAAACTCTTGTTCAAGGAGGAAATAATGATTTTTTTCTTGTTCAATTATCTCATCAATTATTTTTTTTACTTCATCATCATTTGAATTCTCCCAGATCTCAGTATAATAATCTATAGCATCTTTTTCACTATCCATTGCTATTCTCAATGCGTCAAGCTCATTTGTATCTGGATCTCTTCCTGCAACTTCCTTCAAATCTTTTGGAAAAACAGGTATTTCTTGATATTTCTTACTGGAATCTACTAAATCATCCCATTCTGACTTACCAACTTTTTCTTCAAATAATTTCTGAAATACATCAAGATGAAGAAGTTCATCTTTTGCAATACTTTCAAAAATTGATTTCCCCATATCACTTGAGGTTTGTGCAGCTGCTTTTTGATAAAAAGCATAGCCATCTTTTTCCATTTGAATGGCTGTTTTAATTGCCTCTTTTACTGTGGTAAATTTCTCCATATCATCATTCCTCATTTCCATTCTTTATATATGTAAATTAGTAACTTTCATTCCAGACTTCAAAATATGCTTTTTTATGTCTACAGACAGGACATATTTCTGGTGCTTCCGTTCCTTCATGAAGATACCCGCAGTTTCGACATTTCCAATAGATCTTACCATCTTTTTTGAAAACAGTTCCGTCTTCGATATTTTTAAGGAGTTTTTTATATCGCGTTTCATGTCGTGCTTCAACTTCAGCGATCATTTCAAACATTGCCGCAATTTCATCAAATCCTTCTTCTTTAGCACCCTTTGCCATTGTTGGATACATATCTGTCCACTCATAGTTTTCACCTGCTGCAGCTGCTTTTAGATTCTCTATTGTATTTCCAATTCCATTCAATTTTTTAAAATGAAGTTTTGCATGTTCTTTTTCGTTTTCAGCTGTTTCGAGAAATAATGCTGCGATCTGTTCATAGCCTTCTTTTTTTGCAACTGATGCAAAATAGGTATATTTATTTCTTGCTTGGGATTCTCCAGCAAATGCATCCATTAAATTTTTTTCAGTTTTTGTTCCTTTTAAATCTTTCATATTCTTTCCTCCAATTTAATCATATTATGGTCCTACATGTACCATAGGCCAGTACACATCGCCCTCTTCAAAACGTTCCATACTTTCCTTTTCCATTTCAAGAATTTTATAGTGCCCTATCTCCATATCAGAAAAGTACAACAAAGTGTTGTAAATCTTGCACCCTTCTTCAAAACGACCTGCTAATGATTTATAGAAATCGCAAGCTGATTGTTCTGCCTTCATCGCCTTTGTTAAGAGTTTACTTAAAGGAGTATCTTCAGAAAATTCTACCTCAGGTAGCGGGACAGGTGTTGTCTTTGGTAATACTATTTCATTTTCAGGGAAATGATTCTTGTAAATTTCCTCAATAAAGTTTCTGTGCTTTTCTTCTTCATTTGCAAGAAACTCCAATTTATCTTGTAATAATCCATTTTTCGTCTTTTTAGCCATTTTTGAATAAAGTTGTTTGCTATCTATTTCACTTTTGATAGCTGCTAGGAGTAACTCTTCAAGATCAAAGGCATTTAAATCCATCATTTTCACCTCAATCATATTCTTTTTTCCCCTATTTTAGATATTCAGCATGCAGATCGAGATGATCAGTTTCAATTTCAACAAGTGCTCCAAAGAATTCTTTTAATCTTGGCTCTGTTGCTTCATCTCTAAATTTTGCATAAGCTTTTATTGCACGGTCCTCCCGTTCAAAGCCTTCTTTAGTATTTGCCTTCGCATTTGCATTACAAGCTTGTTTCTCTAATTCAGGTCTTGATATCTTCAAGAACTTTGAGATAGCAGAAGCATGTTCACGCTCGACTTTCATCAACGCCTTAAATTTAGCAATGCCATACTCGTCATCTGCTTTCTGAGCAGCGTTTTTTGCACAATCATAAAACGCGGCGTTATCCAATTCAAGTTTCAAAGCTGCCTCAAGATCTTC
This sequence comes from Thermoplasmatota archaeon, assembly GCA_048629575.1. GTDB lineage: Archaea > Thermoplasmatota > E2 > DHVEG-1 > DHVEG-1 > JAUWYM01. The sequence continues at coordinate 4,015 of JAIWHQ010000118.1, forward strand.
CTTTTCCACTGTAGTCAACTCAACATTGAACTCATTAGGATTCCAATCTTTCGCTTCAACAAAATATTGACGCTCTGCACCGCAAAACGGACATTGTGCCGGTGCCTCAGTCCCAATATATGGATCACCGCATATTCTACATCTAAATACCTTTACCTTTGCCATATTATACCTCCCTTTAATCTATAATTTTTTATGACAGAACCACCAATCATAACAAT
>JAIWHQ010000119.1:0-4214 GCA_048629575.1 Thermoplasmatota archaeon
TCCAATGTGTGAGGTTTAACAAGTTGTATCTCAATTTTTTCGATGGTCTTTGATTCTCGAACTCCATTATCTATTTCAGGTAATTTCATAATTGCAGCAGCTATCTCTTTTTTTGTTTTATCATCAATAGTGTTAGTTTCAACTACAGCTGTAACATGATCCTTGTCGTTTTTCCTATCTAAAATAATCTGATAATCAATTACGGAGGGAATACTAAAAAGAACTCCATCGAAGGCATTCGGATAAATATTATCTCCTGACCCTATTGTAATCATTCTATCTGTTCTACCTTTAACTTTTATTCTTCTAAAAGGTAAACCACAAGGGCATTTATCCGAAATAATTAGACCTAGATCATGGGTTCTATATCGAATCAGAGGCATACCTTCTCTACTAAGTGTTGTAAATACAATTTCTCCCACTTCTTCATCTTCAAGGACGTCACCGCTCTTTGGATCAATAACCTCAGCATAGAAATCACTCTCAGTCAAATGCATTCCATCTTTTTCTTTACATTCACCTGCAACAGAAGTACACATTTCGGTAAGACCATAACCTTGAAATACATCGGTATTCCAAATTTTTTCAAGTTTTTTCCTAATAGATTTAGGTAATGGTTCTGTACCCACCATTATTTTCTTGATATTGAGACTACTTAACTCATAAAGTTTCCCCATGTCGCAGGAAAGGCTATGAAGATAAGAAGGAGTACCCATAATCATTGAAATATTATACGCAGTAAGAAGTTGAAATTCTTGATCGGCTGGTAAACGACTGCTCGTAATTACCCCTATTGCACCCAATTTTTGAATGGCATTTTCTAAACAATATCTAACGCCCCAATCATCCATGCCATAACCATGATCATATGTTAGTCTAACACGATCCACTTGATGCATGTCATATAAAAGATTCATGCCAGTTGTCAATCCCGAAATCTGTCTGTCAAGATCATTTTTTGTAAAATATATCCTCTTAGGTTTTCCAGTCGTCCCACTCGATGAAAATATTTTTACAAAATTTGATTCTGGTACAGCAAAAAATCTCTCAGGGTTCTTTAGATCATCAGAGGAAGTGAAAGGAATTTTAGAAATATCTTCAAAAGATTTTACATCGTTTGGTTTCAAAGCATATTTTTTGAAAAGTTCATGATAAAACGGAGAGTTATTATAGGAATATTTCACAGAATTCCTAAGTTTCATTAATCTGTATTTATCGAGATATCTCCTAACAAGTCTACCGGAGATAAAGCTATGCGAGGTATCTGAATCTACTATCTTATTTCTTAATCTGGATTCAACATAGGGTGCAAATCTTTCCAACATGTAACAACTTCCATCAATGAAGATATAGGATATACATATATAATTTTGATTCTTTGAATCAACAATCTAACATACTTAAGTTATTGCTTTTTCAATAATAAATAAGATTCAATCGATGCAAAAGATCCAGATAATGTACTGTCTCTAACGAGAAAATACTTTGATAAATCGATGTGTCCTTTATGCATTTTATCTTGCAAGTCAGTTGCTGTTCGAAATATAATTCGTGAATTTTTCCCCATATTGCTTGCCAAATATTCAAGCATTTCTTCTTGTTTTGTTATTCCATATAAAACAAATATTACATCAAAATTTTTAACAGAATAATTAAGGCCATTAGCATGTTCTAACTTAATTTTATCTCCAAGGTGAAGATTTTTAATATATTGGGCAGCCTCTCTTATTGATTTTTTATCAACATCAACTGAAACGATATTTGCTCCTGTTTTCATCGAAATAAGAACGGTTGTAGTAGGGAGAGAACCACATCCGATAACAAGCACAAGATCATCTGAATTGATTTTTGCCATTTTGATCTCTTTTTCAACTATTTCATGATACAACTTAAGATAGTTAGATGATATGATGTCAAATTTTCTACCAATTTTTTCAAAGAGTATAAACAACCTGTCCATTAGATTTTTTAATAAACCTGCACGTATTTTTGTCCCAGCCTGTTTGAAAAAAATGTGATATGCATAGGAAAAAAACTTTTCAATTACTCTGCTGGGCATATTTAACAATCCCAAACAGAAGTTATATTAAAAATATATCTTTTAATTTTAGGGTGATTTTCAAATATAATTTTCATCTTGCAACCATTTTCTAACTCTCATAATACCTTCATTATAGTCAATCGCAGGTTTGTAATCTAGGAGATCCTCTGCGTTTAAAATAGATACTTTTTTACTGTTTGTAAATATGTAAATTACGGTGGGAGTAATCCAGGGCTTGATTCTGAAAATCCTGTGGAATAACATCATAATTTTGCCAATAGCTAATGCCGTATTTTTCGACATATTACGTCTAATGGGTTTTTCCCCTGCCATCTCGGCAAGATCATTTAGATATTTTCCCCAAGTAATTGTATTATCTCCATCAGTAATATCTATCGTCTTGCCAATCGTTTTGGGTTCATTCATGGCAGACATCATTGCATCTATAAGATTATCGATATAAGTATGAAGAAAAATGCCTTTTCCATTGTCTATAAGGGCAATTCTGTTCTTTTTGATACGCTCAAGTGGTCTCAAAACCCATGTTGTGGCACCTGGGCCATATACATTACCTGGACGGAGGATAACAGCAGGAAAATTGTTATGCTTGTATTTTTCTAAAAGATATTGTTCAGTCAAAGCCTTTGTCCTGCTATAATGGCCAATATTTTGTTCAGATTCATTTCTGGTATGACCAATAAATATAAATTTTTTAATGCCAAACTCCTCACACACCTCAACAAGATTTTTAGTTCCATCAACATTTATTCTATAGAATATGTCCTTTGACCCATAGTCTTTTACAAAGGCTGCACAATGAAAAACAACATCTACGTTTTTAACTAACGGCTTTATGGAATCCACATCTGTGATATCGCCATTGACATATTCTACTTTTTTTTCGCAATATTTTGGTTGTGTTTTATGAATTAATGCTTTGACCTCATGCCCATCTTCAACAAGCCTTTTTACCAGAGCATTACCAATAAAACCTGCAGATCCTGTAACTAGGCATTTCATTTAATAATCTCCTTGAATTCATATCTTCTTCTGAGTACATGTTGGGAAACACTGGTGATTATAAGTGCAACTATAAAAACAATGGTTGCAATGTGAAAACTTGCTATTCCAAATATAAACGCAGAAGCTAAAGTTATTCGTTCTATTACAAAAAATTCATGAAATTTTAATGCTTTTTTCCTAGAATAATTTTTTACTGATCGAAATAAATAAACATAAAAAGAAATCAAAATTAAAATGTCGATTATCATTATTAGATAAAATTCGATTTTTAGAAATTTAAAATAGGCTGGTATAAATAATGCAAGGAAAAGCCAAACAATAGACAAAGCCAGTGAAATGAATATGGATTTTTTTATTCCATATCTTACTGGTATTGTTACATATCCTCCCTTTTTATCTCCCTCCATATCTCTTATTGCTCCAACCAAATTGCTATTTGTGTCATGAATCAGAAATACAAGCGAAAGTAACCAGATATAAGAAGGTATCAACTGAATTGATTGCCCCGTAGAAAAAACTCCGAAAAAAAATGCAGCAACTGTAACGGATCCTCTGTTTAAATTTCCAAGCATCCCTCGCGATTTAAAAAATTTAGCATATGCCAATACTAGTAACGCTACTACAAATACAAGTATGAGATTGTTCCAGCCTAATAGAAAGGATAGGGAAAAACCAGTTAATGCGAGTACGGCACCTATTGCGAGAGCTTCTTTTGGTTTGATTCTGCCCGAAGGTATAGGTCTATGAGGTTTTTGTATGGAGTCTAACTTTTTATCCAGATAATCTGATAAGTATAGACCCGCCGTCCAACCCATCATGGGAATAAAAAAGGCCAGAATGGCAATTCCCAAAGGTGGAAATTTCTTAAAAGCAATGCATGAACCAGCTAAACTAACAAGTCCGCACCACATCACAGTGTATGGTCTCCATGTTTCTAAATGAGCAAAAAGTTTGTCCTTTATAGTGAATCCCGATTTTGAATGTACTGTCACAATAAACAACCTCGTTGGAATTCAGTAATCAATATAGTTGGATTTAAATCTTTTATGTGTACTAAACTCGTGTAAGCACTCCTGAATTATTTCGCTTATCATTTTGCTTCCTTCTCGTTTTGCCAATTCTGTTTCACAATATTCCGTGAAAACACTTA
>JAIWHQ010000120.1:0-4200 GCA_048629575.1 Thermoplasmatota archaeon
CCCTTATTTTATTCAAGGCACACAAATCCAGAATTTTATGGTAAAAGAATGAATCCATCTTCTCTTACTAGATTGGTTAAAAGAATCGGAAAACAATCAGGCATAAAAAAGAAAATTACACCACATGTTTTAAGGCATACAGGTGCAACTTATGACGGGTATTATCTAAATGAACATATGTTACGTCAAAAATATGGATGGTCTATATCATCACGAGAACCAGCTAGGTATTGTAAACAGAGAAACGATATGTATGCAGATTTTTTAAGAAAAAAAGCAGGTTTAAATCCCGAAGAAATAAAAACCGTTAGTATCTGTCCAAAATGTGGGGAAAAGAACAACGTCAATGAAACAAGATGTAGCAAATGTGATTATCCTCTGGGCAAAGAATTAGTAAAGGAAATACAAGAAAAAAGTATAAATGAAGAAGGTTTAAGGTCAGAAATCGGTAAACTCAAAGATAAAATTAAGACATTAACAGATGAGAACAAAGAGAGCAATAAAATGTTTAAAGGCTTTAAGAAACTAGCTAAAAAAGATGTTAAAGATTTACGCGAAAAAGTTGAATATTTAGAAGGTATAGTTGACGATACAAATGAGATAATAGCCCAATCACTATTATTGAATCTTGAGCATTATGAAAGAGATCTTAAAGAAGGAAAAATAAACCAATGGAAAGACTATAGAGATGAATTAAAAAAAGCAATAGCAATATTAAAAGATAAATAATACTATATCAGATAAATTAGTTTATATGCTTATCAGTAGATGAGCTTATTCATTTAGCTCGTCTACTGCAAGGCATCAGTAAGGTTTATATGCTTTAGCTTTATGCCAAAAACTAACAAATAAAAGAAAGGATGTAACATGTATAGAGAAAACAAAGGAAGAGGAGGGTTTGATAGAGCCCCTCGTGAAATGCATAAAGTAACTTGCGCAGAATGTGGAAAGGAAACTGAGGTTCCCTTCAAACCCGATGGATCCAGACCTGTATACTGTAAGGATTGTTACCAGAAACGCAGATAGTAGACGAGCTAAATGAATAAGCTCATCTACTGTGGAAGAGACAAATCAATACTGTTTTCAACTGGAAAAAGCGTTTCTGACGGGGTTCAAAGGTTTATTTCATTTTGACATTTTGACACCTTATGTTTATATATCTTAGTGTTAGAAGATAACATATTGTATTTAGTAATATAAAATATATTACTAGATGCATTCGTTTCACATTCTCATCATATAGAGGTGGCATCGTGGACAAAAGGAAACTGGCATATTATTCATTGATAGGAACTGTACTTGGTGGAGTAACTGGATTGGTTCCTATTATTGCATGTTTAAATTTTTTTTCATTGGTTGATGGGCTTACCTATGGCTTTGTTATAATCAACATTGTTGCCTTGTCTGTCGGTTTTTGTGCTGCATATCTTATCATACTTAAATCAGCAAAAAGTTTGGATTGGTTCAAAACGAGACATTGGATATTAATCAACTCATCTATTGGTGCAATCTTTGGTCTGTTGGTAGGGTACTTTGCCAATACCGGTGAAATATACTGGTTTGTTATAGGGTTTGCAATAATCTCACTCATGCCAGTGGTTAATTTTTTAGTAGTAACTTTTTGGTTAGGAGCCGCGGTATATGTTTCATACTATCCAATCGATTTAATCCCAATTTTAAATGACATTCTTCCTATCCATCTAACAGATACTTCAATGATGTGGATAACAGGTCTACCTCTATTTGCAGTTCCTTTATTTGCATTCTTGGGATATTGGATGGTTGGAATAATATCAGGATCCCGCAAAAAGAGGATTTTGGCACCAACAAAGATAATTGATCGAAGAGGACTCAAAGGGGAGATGGGGAAATATAAGTCCAAATTAAATGGATGGAAAAACGAGGGATACAGCACATCTGAATTGGAAGAATCATTAAAGAGCGGAAATTTACTCAGCAAGATACAAAACCTCAGGGCCTTTGAATCTAAAATCCAGAAACTTGAGCAATTTGAAAAGGAGATATCAACTCTAGGCGTAGAAGGATTCGACTATGAAATTGTCTCGATAAAAAAGAAATTAAAAAATCCCAATGAGATAGATAATATAGAATCAGAACTTTCGATGTTAAAAACTAGGATCGAAGTAAAGATTAGAAAACTAATTGACAAAACAGATGGGAAAATTAAAAATGCAATCAGTGACGCGGCAAAATCAAAAGATTCGCAGCGATTGAGTGCACTGAAAATCTTAGAAATGGAGTTTTATACTTTCTCTGAAAAATTTAGATCTGCTAAAATCCCATATAAGGAGACTATGTACAATATCCTGGATCTGAATCATCAAGCTGAAACACTTGCTATTCCTCATGAAAAAAAACATGAAATGCCTGACCCGGTTCATGTTAAAAAAACAAATTATTATGACATTTTGAGTATAAAGCCAGATGCCACCCAAGAACAGATAAAGAAAATGTTTAAAAGATTGTCATTAGCATATCACCCTGATACTGAAGCAGATACTGGCGTGGATGGCGATCACAGATTTAGGACGATTATCGAAGCGTATGAAACTTTAAAAGAGCCGGATAAACGAAAAAAATACGATTTAGAAAATGGAATACAACAGTGAGACGGAGATAACGGGAGAGAGTTACTACTAACCATAGTTAAAAAACCATCTGTATGCAATTAATGGGCACGTGCAAACCAAACGATATAAATCCAACTACAACATAGCATAGCTCATATGAAGAAAAAGGTTGCATTGTCCATAGCAGGTTCTGACCCGTCAGGTGGAGCAGGGATACAAGCAGATTTGAAAACATTCGCTGCTCTCGGTGTGCATGGGACAACAGTAGTAACTTGCATCACTGTTCAAAACACACAAAGAGTGGAAAAAATCCACAAGCTTCCCATGGACATCATAGAAAATCAAGTTAGTATTTTGGCAGAAGATTTTAAGATAGATGCTGTGAAAACTGGAATGCTTTATGACAGTGAAATAGTGTCTTGTATTTCAAAAAAAATCTCACAATATAATCTGAAAGGCGTGGTAGATCCTGTGATGATTGCCACTAGTGGCGACATGCTATCAGAAGAAAGTTTTGTTGATACAATTAAAAAAGAACTTATCCCTAAAGCATACATAGTAACACCAAACATCCACGAAGCGTACATGTTAACCGGGGAAAAAATAGAAACAATAGATGAAATGAAAAAAGCCTGTAAAAAAATCTATGAAATGGGACCAAAATATGTTCTGATAAAAGGGGGGCATCTTGATAACACACATGCCCACGATGTACTTTTTGACGGGGAAAGATTTACCGTTTTGTCTTTGCCAAAAATTCCAGATAAGAAAGCCCATGGTTCCGGATGCACACTATCTGCATTGATAACCGGTTTACTCGCGTTAGGAGAAACACCAGATTTTGCAGTTAGGAAAGCCAAACACATTCTTTGGAATATGATAGAGCAAGGATATATCCCAGGAGGGGGATCAGATGTTCTAAATCATTCATCTGGCCTAGTTTGGGAGATGCCCTATTCGTTTCCAACTAATGATCATTTTACTACATGGCTGGATCTAAAAACATCTGTTGACAATCTCTTATCGTTTCTACCTAAAAAATATATTCCAGAGGTGGGAATGAACATTGGATATGCTCTGCCAAATGCAAAAAAACTAGAACAAGTATGTGCAATTAACGGGAGAATCACTAAAACACAGGATAGACCGAGAATGTGTGGTGGTCTTGCGTTTGGTGTGTCAAAACACATAGCGGCTATAGTTCTGGCGGCGATGACTTTCGACCTCGACGTGAGATGTGCCATGAATGTAAGATACTCTGAAGAGAACCTTGAAAAATGTAAAAAGGTAGATTTTACAATAGGTTCGTTCGATAGAACAAAAGAACCAACAAAGAAAATATCGACAATGGAATGGGGAACCAAAGAAACAATAACACGTCTCAATTACATACCAGATATCATATATGATATTGGAGGGATAGGCAAAGAACCGATGATAAGAATTCTTGGAAGAAATCCAAAAGAGGTTGTAGATAAGGCATATATTCTATCAAAAGATCATGATAACTGAGTATACCTATAAACAGCCCATCCATAGTATGAAAAATAGTATGTAGTATGAAGAAAGCGCAGTACATACGGAAAGGTTTATAAACGGAAAAAATGTT
>JAIWHQ010000121.1:0-4161 GCA_048629575.1 Thermoplasmatota archaeon
TGGCTGATAGTGCTCAAATAGTCTTATGGAACAAGAAAACACAGTCGACTAAGCTCATATCTTGTTTTTTATCAAATGCTGCTTGACATGAAGGACAACTATGAACATGCTTTTTTTCAAACGGTTCATCTTTTTCCAATACTTTGTCTATATGTATTTCTTTATTCTTTTTTTCAAGCATTTCATCTTTTTTCAACACTTTATTTATATGTTCTTCTTTCTTCTTTTTGTCTTCTTGTTTCTGAAGTACACCATTAACAATACCTTCTATCTTTTCAACATCAGTTGGAACTAATGTAATTTTTTGTCTTTTCATTTTATTCACCTATTTCACTAAGTATATCATCAACATCATCATCTAAAGATCCATTGTTTTCACTATCGTTAACAAGTTTCTTTTGTTTATCATTTTCAGTTACAATTGATATTACTATGCCAACTATATCTTTTTTATTTCTTGGTTTAAATTTATTTATATCTATAAAGTTTGGGATAAAAAATGTTTGAATCTTGTTTTTATTAAAAATAATCTTTCCAAGCATTGTTCCTTTTTTCCTCAATTTTTTCGTAAGCTCTCTAGTATCTACATCAAATATTCCTGGAATTTTATGTTCTTTCATCCACTCTGACAAAGATTTTTTTGCATTCCAATGAGAATATTTTTCAGAATAATTCGAAATAATCAACCCCTGAACCTGTATTTTGTCAGATTCAAAATATTTCAACAGGTTGTCTTCTTTTTCATTTCCAGGAACACCATAATTACCTATCAAAGGATACGTTAAAACCAAGATTTGTCCTCTATATGATGGATCTGTGAGGCTTTCTGGATAACCCACCATTCCAGTGTTAAATACAACTTCTCCAGTTACATTCTTTTTATATCCAAAGGAATATCCATAGAAAACAGAACCATCTTCAAGTATAAGTTTAGATTTCTGTTTCCCGGACTCCATAGGATAAAACCCTCCTCATAAATGCTACCTAAAGTAGCAGATGGTAAATACAACATCAGCTTAAACAAATTACGAATTTTGTCACTTACAAAATTCAAATATTTTATTTGAAACAAAGAAAAATATCATTTCTTCATAAACATATGAATATCATCTAAAATATCCCTTGATTCCCTCATATCCTCTATGTACTGACTGAAACGAGGTGCTCTCTTATCTAAAATAACGGCAACACCTCTATCGTTTTCATCACGAATGAGTCTGCCAATAGACTGCAGCAGTTTTCTTGCAGCAGGAGCATTAACTGTGTATTCCCATCCTTTGCCAAATTTGAAATCATAATATTTCTGAAGACCACGCTGTCTAGCAGTTGGTTTTGGATAAGGAATACCAACGATTACTGCTATCTCAAGTTGCTCTGCTGGAAAATCCATACCCTCACTAATTCTTCCACCCATCACAGAAAAAAGAGCAGCACCACTACCATTCTCTAATCCACATGATTTAAAACTTGTGACAAGATCCATCAGATCAGATTGAGACATTGATTGTTCTTCAACATAAAGACAACGTTTAATGTCATCAAAACTTCCTTTATTTTGAAACAGAGAAAGCGTGTTAAAGCTAGGGAAACACACCATAATATTTTTTGGAAACGTGTTACAGATATCGGTGATATGTTGCCACATTCTTGGAACAATTTTTTTATCTCTTGCGATCTCATCATATCGTGTTGTTACATCTTTTACAAAAAAAATCTTACGGTTTTCTTTTGAAAAGGGAGATGAATAAAAAACAAGTTCTGTCTCTTTAGAAAGACCCAAAGAATCACGATATTCCTCAAGAGGTTCTAGTGTTCCGGACATATGAATAGAAGAATGAAACTCATTAATAATTCCTGTTCCAATAGAGGGATCTAGGCAATATGCCTCGATGTGAGGGTTTTTACCACCTGACGAATCAACAACAAGCTTGATATATTGATCCATCTCAACATGAATCCAGAACTCTAGAAAAGCTCCGAGTTTATGAAGATATGAACGGGGAAGCTTGCCCTCTTTTTGTTGATATTCCTGAATTTTTTCTCCATAGGCAGCAAGATCACTTACAATATCATGTAAGGTTTTACTAGTGATTTTTAGTCGAGACATAATCTCTGATTCAAGCTCATGAGAAGGAATAAACGCATCATTTTTTACATAAGCATTTGTCCTAATACCATTCTCCAAAATACCATACACATACGTATCTCTTAAAACGCTGATGATTTCTATAAGCATTTTACAAAACTTCGAAACAGAAACCTTTCCACCAGATAATTTGGGATCACCAAACTTTTTTGCCTCTAAAACACAGCTGTTAAGCATCCACATACTCAGTTGCGCAGAAAACAAATCCCTGATATAATTAGGTAGATTATGTGCCTCATCAACTATTAAAATAATATCATCATCAGAAACAGACAGCCAATCAAAAAGCATAATACGAATCGCTTTGTCAAACACATAAACATACGGCACAACAACAACGACTGCTTCACGTATCATCATCTTATTTATCTCATAAGGGCACACCGCTTTTTTCTCACAGAACTCAATGAATTCTTCTGCCGTGGGTAAATTATTTTTTGTCCATTCTACAATGCTATCGATCTTTTGTTTATCCCCAATATAATTTCGATAATACTTGCAGCCTTTGTTCTTGTTTGATGCTGCCAACTTTTTTTGATTTGAACAAAATTTTGAAAGCTCCTCAGACGTACCATTACCAATATCTGGATCTTCTCTTGCAAGAAGACACATATTACTCCTACCCTGCATCCCCACTCCAAAAATCCTCTTATCTCCTGTTTTTTTTTGAATTGCCCGAAGTTCAACAATAACTTGACGTTGCTGTGCATTTGTACGAGTTGTATAAAGAATTTTTTTATTGTTTTCAAGTGCATACTGAAGTGTTGAAGAAAGCGCACAGATTGTTTTTCCTGAACCAGTTCCTGATTCAAAGACAAAATTTTTTCCAGAGGTAAGATTATTTCTGATGTTATGCATTATTGTTCTCTGGTTTTTTCGTAAGTCGTAGGGAAAAAGGTCCATTTGAGGAGTGAATAGAGATTGTGGTACATATCTTTGTTGGGGGCTTGATTAAAACTATTTTATAGGTGTTTGTTATTAAACAATTTATCATGATTGAAACACCACTTGAAAAGATAAAAAAATCACTTAAAAACAATATTTCTTTGGAATTAACAAATTTTCTTCCAGAAAAATGGGAAAAGATCGGAGATGTATTAATTGTTAAACTAGATGAAAAACTAAAAAGTTATGGGGAAGAGATTGGTAAAACATATGCTGAAGTTCTTCATTGTAAAACAGTTCTTAATGATGTTGGTGGTATATCTGGAATCTATCGTGAACCTAATGTTGAGATACTGTATGGCTCTGAAAATACTGAGGTGGTTCATAAAGAAAACGGCGTACGATATAAGTTAGATGTGGCAAAGACTATGTTTTCATCGGGAAATATGGATGAACGATTGCGTATGGCAAACATTTCCAATAAAAATGAGACGGTTGTTGATCTTTTTGCAGGTATTGGTTATTTCACCTTGCCAATGGCTGTGTATAGTAAGCCAAAGAAGATTTTTTCTTGTGAAATCAATCCTGTCGCCTATGAGTATCTATGTAAAAATATCGTGCTTAATCATGTAACATCCATTGTTCAACCCTTACTTGGTGACAATAGAAAGACAGCTCCTAAAGATGTTGCAGAAAGAGTTGTTATGGGATACTTTGAAGATACGGAGAAGTTTTTACCCGTAGCTTTTGATTGTCTAAAAAACTGCAGTGGCGTTCTCCATTATCATGATGTCTGTCCTGACAAATTGTTTCCAGAAAAGCCTTTAAAAATGGTTGAAAAAACCGCTAAAAAATATGAACGAATAGCTGAGCTTTTGACATATCGAATCATTAAATCATATGCTCCTGGCGTGAGTCATATTGTTCTTGACATACAGGTTGGTAAGTGATGAAGAGAAAAATTCGGCTTTTTGTCTATCATGCAAACGAAGATGATCCAAAGAAATGTAGTGCAAGAAAACTAAATAAATTTGGTTTTGCAAAACTTGAGAAAAATATTAAAAAGGTTCCAAGTAACACTATTCTTTTAAACCCGTTTGCAAAAAAAAGTCTTTCAAGAGGAGATTTTA
>JAIWHQ010000122.1:0-4111 GCA_048629575.1 Thermoplasmatota archaeon
AAAAATGGTTGGAATTTTAATCAAATTCCTGTGGATAAATTCGGTGTAGTTGATCTTGATAGTCTTAAAAAAATGATTACAAAAAACACAGTTGTAACCTCAGTTATGTATGCAAATAATGAAATAGGTACAATAGAACCCATAAAAAAAATCAGTGAAATAGTTCATAATAAGGGTAATTATCTTCATGTTGATGCAACAGCAGCTGCTGGTAGAATTCCAATTGATGTTCAAAATGATGGAATTGATCTTTTAACACTTTCATCTAATGATTTGTATGGCCCACGTGGAGCTGGTGCTCTATATATTAAACCAGGTGTGAAAGTTCAATCTGTTATGCCTGGTGGTGGTCAGGAAAGAGGTCTTAGATCTGGAACTGAAAATATTTTTGCAATAGCTGGTATGGGTGAAGCAGCAAGAATTGCAAAACAAGAGATGAAAAATGAAAGTGAAAGACTGAAAAAAATAAGAGATAGTCTTATCTCTGAGATTACTAAAATAGATGAAGCTTATGTGACAGGTCATCCTACTCAGAGGCTTCCGCATCATGCTAGTTTTAGATTTAATTATATTGAAGGAGAAAGCATCCTATTAAATATGGATATGTATGGAATCCAGATAGCAACGGGTTCTGCATGTTCATCTAAAACACTTGAAGCATCCCATGTTCTTCTAGCAATTGGACTGAAACATGAAGAAGCACATGGTTCAATGGTTATAACTCTTGGCCACTCAAACAATCTTGAGCAGGTTCCAAAAATTGTAAAATCGGTGGAAGAAACTGTCCAGCGTCTTAGACAGCTTTCACCATTATCAAAATAGAGGTGAGAAAAAAAATGCCAGTATATAGTAAAAAAGTAATGGATCATTTCACAAATCCAAGGAATGTAGGAGTAATTGAAAACCCTGATGGATTTGGAAAAGTTGGAAACCCCGTGTGTGGAGATCTTATGGAGATGTATATCAAAGTAGAAAATGATATTATAACAGATATCAAATTCAAAACTTTTGGATGTGGCTCAGCGATTGCAACCAGTTCAATGGTTACTGAGCTTGCAATAGGTAAAACCATTGATGAAGCTCTTGAAATAACACGTAATGATGTTGCAGACGAGCTTGATGGTCTTCCACCACAAAAAATGCATTGCAGTAATCTTGCAGCTGATGCTCTTCATGCTGCAATTGAGGATTATAAAAAAAAGAAGAAACAATAAAAAAAATTTGAGGTAGAAAAATATGGCAAAAATTAGAGGAATATATAAATGTGAAATATGTGGAAATATAGTCGAAGTACTTCACGAGGGCCCTGGCGCTCTTGTTTGTTGTGGAGAAGAAATGAAACTAATGGAAGAAAAAACAGAGGATGCATCCACTGAAAAACATGTTCCATATATTGAAAAAACAAGCAATGGAGTTCTTGTCAAAGTGGGACAAAATCAGGATCATCCAATGACTGAGGAACATCAGATAGAATGGATTCAGATAATTGCTGATGGGACATCTTATAGAAAGTTTTTAAAACCTGGTGACAAACCTCAGGCAGAGTTTGAAGTCAGAGCAGACAAAGTGGAGGCAAGAGAATATTGTAATGTCCATGGGTTGTGGAAATCCTAAATTGTTTTACTAATTCTCTTTATGATAATTTTGTGGAGAATATATGGATACTACTAAGTATCCATTGAGAAACCATTTAGTATATAAACGGTAGTATACATACTATACTTAGTATGAAAAAGATACTATGTGGTTCTTATGGCAAAGAGAAAGATAATTAAAATAGATGAGGAAAAATGTAATGGTTGTGGCGAATGCATTCCAAATTGCCCTGAGGGAGCCCTACAAGTAATAGACGGAAAAGCACGACTTATTAGTGACATTTTTTGTGATGGCCTTGGTGCTTGTATTGGACATTGTCCTCAAGGTGCGATTACAACTGAAGAAAGAGAAGCTGAAGAATATGATGAAAAAAAGACGATGAAAAACATAGTAAAAGCTGGGAAAAATACTATCATTGCACATTTGAAACATTTAAAAGATCATGGTGAAACAGGATATCTGCAGGAGGCGTTGGATTTTTTAAAGGAAAAAAACATTGACATTGATTTTGAGGTTAAACCTAGCAGTTCGCCCTGTGCAGAGTATCCTGCCTGCCCTGGCTCTCAAGTGCAAGAGTTTTCAAATACAACACAAGAAAAAGAAGAAAGTGGAACACGTCAATCACAACTTCGACAATGGCCAGTACAGTTCCATCTGCTCCCGCCAAATGCACCGTTCTTCAAGGATAGCGATATGATTCTTGTTGCTGATTGTGTTGCATATACACTTGGAGATTTTCATAAGGAATATCTTAAAGGAAAAACACTTGCGATTGCATGTCCAAAACTAGATTCAAATCTAGAGGATTATCTGGACAAACTCATATCATTGATTGATGAGGTAAAAATAAATACGCTTACTGTAATAACAATGCAAGTTCCATGTTGCAGCGGACTTCTTGGTATTGCCAAAAAAGCTTCTGAAAAAGCTTCAAGAAAAATCCCAATAAAATCAATTGTTGTAAGCATCAAAGGAGAAATTTTGAAAGAAGAATGGATGTAGGTGATAAAAAAATGAATGAATCAAATAAGATAACGGCTGTTATGGTGAGAGATCATTGTAAAATTAAAAATCTCCTCGACGATTTCGAGGAAAAAACAAAACAAGATCATAAAGCAATGGTTAAATCATTTCATAAGTTTGAATGGGAGCTTGAAAAACACTTATTTGTTGAAGAAAAAGCAATATTTACCGCATATAACCCTGAAGATGTAACAGAGGGATACAAAATGCTGCCGGAGCTGACTAAACAACATAACGTAATTCTCAACAAACTTAGCAACATGAGACAAGATGTTTTAAAGAGAAGACCAATCCAAGATATCTCAAGTTTTATAGACTTTCTTACACGACATAAAGATTACGAAGAACGAGAGGTATATCCCAAGTTGGATGAGGCCTTAGATGAATCACAAAAAAAGTTCATTATCGACAGAATCAATGAAATCGTCTCAAAATGAACTGAAACAAATGAGGAAAAAATCAATTTAAGTATAAGGTAAAAAATAACACCTTAAAGAAATTATGAGGGGAAATTTTATGGAAAAAGAAGAAACATATGAATGCGAAAACTGTAGGAAAACCCGTACGATAAAAGATAAAACGGTTCCAGAATGCTGTGGCAAACCAATGAAAAAATTGCCACTTGACCCCTGTATTCAGCCAGCTCATGCAGAACATGCAAGATCCATGGAGGATGAAGACGCCTGTGATGATTTTCGAGCAGGTTAAAATAGAATACCAACGAGATATTTGTTAGGTATAATTACGATAAAAAAACAGAGGAGAACTATATTATGAAACAAAAAAAGTGTATACAAGCTGGAGAAAAAGCAGAAGATTTTACCCTACATGATCAAGATAAACAAGAATTCACGTTATCCAAATATAAAGGAAAAAGAGTTTTGCTTTCATTTCATCCACTAGCATGGACGCCAGTCTGTGCTGACCAGATGAAATCACTTGAAAAGCATTGGAAAACATTTGAAGAATTAAACACCGTTGCTGTTGGAGTGAGTGTCGATTCAGTTCCATCAAAAAAAGCATGGGCGAAAACTCTTGATGTACAACATATAAAGTTTCTTTCAGATTTCTGGCCACATGGAGCTGTCTCTCAGCAGTTTGGTTTATTGAGAGAAGAAGGTTTTTCAGAGCGGGCAAATATAATAATTAATGAAGATGGTTTGATAGAATATCTGCAGATCTATAAGATATCTGAACTTCCCGATATCGATGAAATACTCACTGTTTTAAAGACGTTATCTTAATGGAGGAAAAAAGAATATGGCTGAATATGATGTTGTTGAAATAGATGATAAAAGCTGGGAAAAAATTGTGGAAAAAGCAGAAAAACCTGTAATGGTCATGTTTTACAGTACCTCATGTCCCTACTGTCAGCAAATGAAACCACATTTTGAAGGATATGCTAGAGAATTTAAAGATAAGGTGGTGTTTGCAAAAATCAATGTTGCTGAAAATCCTGTTGTTGCAGGAAGATACAGTATTATGGGTGTTC
>JAIWHQ010000123.1:0-4103 GCA_048629575.1 Thermoplasmatota archaeon
ATCCCCGAAAATGCTGGAGATGAAATTATCGGTAAACCACAAATAGATATCTACTCACAATTGGAGGATGATTATCCTTCAATTGTCTTTGCTGTATCTTGTCTTGTTGGTTATCCCGAACCAACAGGTTATGGTAATCTTGGGATTGATATGCTTATAAAAGAATCATTTGGCGCAGCTGTAGCCATATGTAGTGCTACACGCCCTGCAGCTATATCAATTAATTTTACTCAGACACATTCAGGAGCAGAAGCATTATGCTACGAGTTTAATCATTACATGATTGATGGTCCAGAAGGACCTGAACCTGTAGGTGTAGCTCTTTATGAATCAAAATACTTTGTTCACCATAATTTTGGTTGGGATGACTGGTATTATGAATATAAGAATATATATAATTATAATTTGTATGGTGATCCTTCAATGAGGAGAGAAGGAGTATCTAACTCATCACCAGATATAAAAATAATATATCCTGAAAACGGCATCTATATTAATGGTAATAAAATATTTCCATTTATTACATCTGTAATGATTGGAGATGCTTTGATTCGAACTAATACCTCTGAAGATATACAATATGTAGAATTTTATGTAGATGGTGTTCTAATGGATAGTGATGTTGATGAACCATTTGAATGGGTTTGGGATGAAGTTGATTTCTTTAAGCATACTGTAAAAGTAGTTGCATATAATAGTTTTGAAAATCGTGCAGAGGACGAATTAGCTATTTGGAAGTTTTTCTAATTTATTGTTTCTTTATCCTCTTAATAGAGTCCTTTGCTGATTATGATGTTGATGGATAGGATGTAAATACTGAATAATTTAAAAAAAGATAGAGAGAAGTGTCTGTATTAAAATGTGACGGCCGCCCATCTCCTTAAAAATTGTTATTTTTGTTTTTTAATGGTGTCCAAAGAAAATGAGGCAACTGATTTGAATATTCTATATTGAAATATTGCTCCTGCAATAAGGCCCATATGGTATGTTATGAATCTAAACAAGAGAACAAAGACTCCTATTAGAGAGGAACCTATAAATACACTGTAAAGGGCTGCAGTACTCCCCTCTGTGATGCCTGCACTTCCAGGAGTTGTCGGCATCATAACAATTATGATGAGCAATACTTGGATCGCACATGATTCAATTATAAAAGGTTCGAGGCCGAGACCCATGAGGATGAGTGGCGGGATCATCCAGCCTGTTATCCAAAAAATGGCAGTAAGAACACCTGCTTTTATAAATGCTTTTTTCCCATCAGAAAGAAAGAAGACCATACTGTCATGAAAGTTATCTACTTCGCTGTTTATTCTGTCTATGATTGTATTTTCACTGTCTTTTTTCCTGGAAAACCTACTAAGTTTGTTGCTTAAAAAGATCAAAAATGATTTTGTTTTTTTAGGATTTTTTAGCGCATATGCAAATGCTATTACTGCCAGTATAAAAAGGACTATTGCTATTGTCAGTCCAATTCTCAGTGGACCTGCGTCTATATGCTTTCCAAAAACAAAAAGGGCAAATGGAACGCATAGAAGAAGGAATATCGCATCTAGTAATCGTTCGCCTAGTACTGATGCGGTTGCACCACCGATACTCAAACCGTCTTTGTTCAAAAGATAGATTCTTACTGGTTCTCCTCCTGCCATTGATGGAGTTATGTTTGCTAAAAAGAGATTTGCAATGACTATTTTTGTCGATTCCCATAGACTTATGTTTACATTTTTATCGATGGCATTGCTCAATATCTTAAGTCTGGCACCCCACAGAGTCCAGTAGATAACATTGATCCCCATTGCAGCAAAGAAAAATTCGTACCGTATCTGGTGAGTTGATAAATACTCAAATGTTTCTGCATCAATTGTAAAATACAAAATTAGTACAATAATTGATATACTTAATATGAGACTAAGTATGATGGAAAGTTTCATTGTTTTAGGTTTTTTTTCTTCTTTGTCCACATTATCGTTATTTCAAGGATGATATATTTCTCTTATGGTTATTTCAACGATGGAGTACGGCCAACTATCTTGAGTAATGCATTTGATAAAATAAACAAAAAACCTTATCTGTAGTAACCTATTGTCCAGGAATCATCTGTGGTTTCTATGGAAAAATTACCTCTTGGGAAATATCTAAAAACGGCAGGCTGTGCTTTTTCAAATTATTTGGCAGGTGAAAGCATATATCCATTTTACGCCTCGTTTAAAATCACGCATAAGTGTACGCTAAAATGTAGTTTTTGTAATGTGTGGATGGAAAAAACACCAGATCTTTCCAAAGAGGATGTTTTCAAAGTGTTGGATAATCTTGGGAACTCTAGTATTACACTCCTAAGTCTTGAAGGGGGTGACCCTCTAATGAGAAAAGATCTGGGTGAGATTCTAGAATATGCCTATAAAAAGCCATTTTATCTGTTTTTTACTACTAATGGACACCTGCTTGACAAGAGACCTATGGAAGAATATGGTAAAAACATTGATTATCTTCACATAAGTATAGATGAAGGACATGATAATCTTGAGTTCTTTGAGCGACTTGAGGAATTTCAAAGCTATGGCCCAGAGATATGCATCCAAATAGTTGTCACAAAGGATACAATGGACGCGATAGAAGAAAAGGTTAGAAGAGTATATGAAGTAGGTGCAAGGACTGTGATAATGCCTGCATGTCATCTGGAAGGAACAGATGATTATTATCCTGATTCTGGGAAGTTCAGGGAGGAAATAATCAGACTGAAGAAGAAATATAGAAATACCATTACGACACCAAAAGGATTTTTGGATAATATTAACAAGATGCATGGGTGCTCTACATCTTCAGTTATTATTGATTCTGATGGTGGACTTTTTTATCCATGTAGAACTGTTGGTAAAAGACTCTACAATTTCACTGAGGGCTCAGTTATGGATTTCGTAAAATCGGATGAGGCAAAGAAGGCAAGACAAGATATGAAAAACTGTACAAGACGCTGCGGTTGGTATCAATATTTTGCAACTGATGTATTTGCTTCTCCCTCTTCGTTTATTTCCTCGTTGAGCCCATATCTTTTTAAGTGATACGTAAGAAGATTACTATTTTTCTTTTCTCTCCTCGATTACTGTTTTGTATAACTCTTCTGTTTTTCTACATGTATTTTCTAAACTATAGTTTTCGCGTACAAAAGACAGTGCTTTCTCACCTATTTTTTTAGAAATTTTTTCATTTTTTAATAAATAATCACACTTTTCAGCAATTTCTTTTTCTGTATATTTTTCAAGGAGAATACCTCTTCCATCTGCCAACATTTCCCTTGCGTTTCCAACGTCAGATGCCACTACTGGGAGTCCGCATGCCATTGCTTCCATGAGTGTAAGACTAGCTGTTTCTCCCCTGGAAGGAAGGGTCATTATGTTTGCTGCTTTTAGGTAATCTAATAATTCCTCATCTGACACACGTCCTGTCATTATAATATTCTCATTATTGCCCCTTATTTTTTCTAATCTTTTTGCATCAGGGCCATCGCCAATTATTATTAATTTTACATTCTTACTTTCTAGATGTTTAAAGCTCTTCATTAAAAGATCGACATTTTTTTGATAATGGAGTCTTCCAAAGAAAACAATTAGTTTACTCCCTTTATATTGTTCTTTGATTTTTGATTTCCCCGGGCGAAATTTTTTAGTATCAACACCATTTGGAATAAAAACAAGTTTCTCTCTGTCAATACCCCATCTACTGAATATGTCTATATAATTTTTATTGACGCAAATAATTTTATCAACTTTTTTTGAAATATACTGAGTGACCAGTTTTATTACCGCTCCATAAATAATCGATACAAACTTACTTCCTTTAAGGTCTAATATATAATGAGCAGTCATAATGAGAGGTAAATCTGGTTTTTTAATTAACCCATTAGAAAAAGTGAACAATGGATTATGAAAATGAATGAGTTCTATTTCATGTTTTTTTAATATTTTTTTAACCTTCTTGTAGGAACCTGGGGGGTTTATAAAATATATTGTCCAAGGTGAAAAAATACAAGGTATATGGAAGAACATTTGTCCATTTTCTTTTTGGTATCCTACTTTTTTTGTATTTCCGATGATAAGTACTGTGTTTAT
>JAIWHQ010000124.1:0-4070 GCA_048629575.1 Thermoplasmatota archaeon
AATCTTGTTTTTCTCCTGTAAAAAACGTTAAAAAATGCAGGGGACGAGATTTGAACTCGCGGACCTCTACAGGACAAGGCCCTCAACCTTGCGCCGTTGACCAGGCTTGGCTACCCCTGCAAAAAGAAACAAGAGATAAAAAGAGTCTTATTTTTAAACAAGACACATTACAGCTCTATTGCATCAGTCGGGCATTCATCGACACAGGTTCCACAATCAATACAGGTGTCATCATCAACAGTAGCCTTATCGCCCACTGTAATAGCATCTACGGGGCAGACTTCTGCACATGCGCCACAACCGGTACATTTGCCAGAATCAATTGTTACAGCCATAATTTTTTTCCTCCATATCTTTTTCTTTTGAGGGGTTAAATCCTAGATGCCGTATTTATCTTTTCTGGTGTTTGGACTATATGAGATTAACATCCATGCCACAGATATCACTCAACTCCTTATGTAAATTAACAAGACGCTCTGCATATTCCTTATGGCCTTCCCTTAATGCTCTTTTTACTTCATTTTCAATATTTTGTTTTTCACAGTTATTAATCAAACTGTCAGCATGACAAACAATCTTCTCTTCGAGTGTCTTGGGTATATAGTCTCTTGGCGGCAGATTTAATTTCCTTGCCACCTCCACCGATAGTCCCGCCCCAATATGCCTCTCAATGATATTCACTATGCTCTCAGGCAATCTCAACTGTCTAGCAATTTTGACTCCCTCTAAGACATGAAGAATCCCATGTGTTTTTGATCTCCCAATGTCGTGAAGCAGTGCCCCTGCTTCAACCAGTTCAACATCAGCATGTGCCTTTTTTGCCATTCTTACCGCTACATCTCTAACTGCTTTGCAATGTCTAATAACTTCGTCAGAACACCCACTTTTTTTAAGCAGATCAAGACATTCTTCAGGGGAAAGTATAGCACTGCTCATAATAATAACCCTACTTATCCTTGGATACAACCTTTTTTCCTTTATTGCTGGGAAGGATTTCTATTTTTCCGTTAAATTGTTTCTCATTCCAGCTACCCATATTATATCTATCTAGAAAAACTGCTAATGCAGCAACCTCTGAATGCGGCTGATTGCCTACTGAAACATTAAAATCAGCCATTTCATAGATTTGTGGAGGTACCTTTTCTGCCCCTATAATAATAAGCAAATCCTTATTCTTATCGATTTCATCGATTGATTTGTTCAACTTTTCACCATACATGGTAAGATGAACTATCACACCACCCCATTCTTTAATTATTTTTTTCTTATCCACGCCTGATTCTATTCTAAAATCTCCCCCAAAACGTGCGCAAATAGAGCGGACATTGTCTTCAATCTTGTTATCCTTTGTATCTATAATGATCTTATCCGCACCAAAGGCACGTGCCACTAGTGCTACGTGAGTTGTTATACGTTTATCGCGACTGATTCTATGACCTATCCTCAGAACCGTTATCATCTTGATTTCATCCTTTCATATTTTTCAAAAACAAACACAACCATAGTTTAGCTAGCTAAATCAAATGTATTCCCCATATATAAAAATTTGAATTTATATGATCGTTTAAGATATCTACCACATCATTTCTTTGGTCTTGGCTTGAAACCTTCGCTAAATGTCCCATCTGTATTTTGAATCAACACAGTTGCATTTCTTTCTCTCGCAATATTTCTTGCTTGCTTTATGGCGCTTTCCTTCAATCTATGATAGCTGTAAATTTTTCCGTGGCTTCGTACAGCCCAATCACCACGAACTTGACCCGGTTGTGGTTTGCTTACCACATAAATTACGTTTGAGGGTTTTCTGGGCTTTTTCTCAGTTTTTGCTAACTTTTTCTTTGTTTTTGCTAGTATTTTATCAACCGTTTTGTCTAGTCTTGCCTCAGACGTCTTTGGTTCATGTTTAGAAATATTATCCACATTTTCTTCGATAGCCTTCACATCCCTCCAGAATCTCTGTTCAGATAATACAACAACTTCTCGCTGATATGAAGAATCTTTATTTTCAGAAGCGACATCCACTGAATGGAGCGTCTCATGATACTCTGCTAGTGTTGGCTCTTTAGGATCTTGTACAGTTTCCGATTGTGTAACCTCTTCGGATTTAGGCGGTGTTGGTTCTTCATCATCGTACTCTGGTTCCTTTTTCTTAGGCTTTAATTTGTCTAACACTTTCAATTTTACCATATACTGACGCTCCCAAAATGCTTTGTTGTTATCTGTAAGTTAACGTCCTTTTTGTTGATAAATCTTTTCTTTATGATAATATGCTTGGATAAATTTTTATTTTCTTGTTTTCTAATTCTCTTCTTTCCCCATTTATAAAAAAAATTCATAGATATTTTGAGCTTTCTACAAAAATATCTATTATTAGATGTTGGCGCAATAGATTCACGTTAATTTTCACTAGTTAGTCCTGCTGCAATTGCAGAATCCTAGATAAATAAAGGGAGAATTATTTAATGGGTTATCCTACACCCTAAAGTCGATCAGAGATCAGGCGAATATCATCTGTAATATCTCTCTAATTACAGGATAACGTTCAAGCAGTCTTTCCAAAAATAAGAGAAAAGCCCCGAACCATGTATCTTTAAGCAAATTCATTTCTGACGAATCTGCTTCTTCACCATCTTCAACTGTCGTTTGCGTCTTTTTAGTTTCGTTGGAACAATCCGCTTCATCATTTGTGTGGCATGCCTGGGAGATGTTCCCAAATAGCCCCAAAATGACTAATGCTATTGTCAAATAACGTACTAACATTTTCCAATTCATCCTCACCACCATATTAATGTTTTATAAATTATACAATATATAGTTTGCGTGTAAAATTGTGAAAAAAGGCATTTTTTCAAAATGAATGATTATCAGTTTAACGTTTTCAAATTCATAGAAATATAAATATATTATACATATGAAAAAGGAGTATTTGAATCTTTTAATCAGTGAAGAACTAGTAAAAAGAGCAGGAAATCATGGGATGAATTTGAGTGCATTTTTGGAGATTAAATTACAGGAACATCTGGCGTTAATAGAAGGAAAATCTATTAATCATAATCACTATTCCCAACAGAATAGTAATTCTGAAATAAAGAATAAAGATGATAAGAGGGCTTATGGTCTAGTGGTTATGACGTCGCCTTCACACGGCGGAGGTCTCCGGTTCAAATCCGGATAAGCCCATCAACTCCAACAGGAGAAAATACTTTGGGTTGAAGGCTTTTTTTTGGGTAACTCAAAGTAACCTGTTCATTTTGCTTACCTCCCACATAGTTTATATTGTGTGGTTTGAGGGCGATGTTAAACAGTAAAAATGGTAAAAGGTACATCAAAAGATGAAAAAATAGAAAATATCTTGAAAAAAGTAAAAAAATGTCAGTGTATTGGTGGATGCTTTTCATATGCGGGAGAAAGGCGAGGTGCTATGAAAATTGGTCATTTGTTGAAATCCAATGATATATCTTTTAGCGATGCTTTGAAGAAAAGTTGGGAATTAATAAAAACCCAGCGTTTAGAACCATGTATTTTTCAATAAGAAAACCCTAATGAAAAATAAAACTAACCAGAGATAAGACAAGTTGAGAAAAAAGAGGATGATGAATAATGATAGATATACGGAGATTGCACCTGTTTGTGGTAAGGTTTCGTTTTCATTATTTTTTTACTATTATATGTAACGTAGTGCGTAACTATACATCGTTTAAGACTCCGTTACAATGTCGTTTAACAATACGTTGAATCCTAAGTAACGTAAGGTGGTTGATTGATGGTGAAATGTCCTGTTTGCGAGAAAAACTTCAACAGCGAATTTGCTCTTAAGGGACACTTAAGATTTTCTAGAGATCCTGAACACATCGCTTATATGGAGCAATACGCAAAAACAACGAGTCGGAAAGCAATCTCGGAAAATCCAATAACAAGAAAGTTCACAGAAAATAGAATGATGGATACATTAGAATCTTTTATTGATATAAATCTTTGTGCTAAAACGACTCAACAAAAATGGAGTTTTATGTCGGTTCTAACCACACATGGAGAAAATTGGCTCATAATTCAGGAATAAACAATATAAC
>JAIWHQ010000125.1:0-4000 GCA_048629575.1 Thermoplasmatota archaeon
AAACTGCTACTCCATCCTGTGGGTTTTCCGCTCCGTTGATGATGCCGACTTTAATTATTATGATATTCATTATCAGCATTGTAATTGACATTGATAGCTGCATTACTGAGGCGGGGAAGCTAACTTTGAAGATATCTTTTATAGCTGATTTGTTGAAATGAAAGCCACGAAAGTGAAATGAAAGGTATGTGTTTTTTTTAAGAAATAGCCAATAAAAAAGCAGCAGTGAGGAAACACTCATTGAGAGGAGAGTGGCCCATGCAGCACCAGCAACACCGAGATCAAAGGTGTAGATGAAAATGGGGTCTAATGCTATGTTCAATACAGCGCCTAGCGCCATTGCATGCATGGCTCTATTGACATCTCCTTCTGCTCTTAGTATTGCGTTTGCGATAAATGAAAAAAATATGATTACTGTTCCAATTGCCATTATTCTAGCGTAGACTGTCGCCATGGCCAATGTCTTTCCTGCGCCAATTACGCTGAAAATGTCAGGTGCAAAAACAAAAAATAGTATTGTAAAAAGTATTGAAATTATTAGCATTATTACTAAGGTGTGAACTGCTACATTGTCTGCTCCTTCTTTGTCGTTGGCGCCAATTCTTCGGGATATTGCTGCTCCTCCGCCGATTCCAAGGCCATTGGCAATTGCTAGTGCCATAAAGAAGAAGGGAAATACAAAGCCGACTGCGGCAAGAGCATCAGAACCAAGACCCGACACCCAAATCGCGTCAGCTAGATTATATACCGTGGTTATCGACATTGCTATAATCATGGGTATTGCAAGTTTGATGATGGCTTTTTTAGGGTCACCAAGTAACGTTTGGACGCCGTTTGTCTCGTTATTATTTGTTTTTTTAGAAATGTTTGATCGGTTTCCTGTCAAGTTTGGTTTCACGAGGCGGGAAAAGAATGTGTTCTATTTCAATATTGTGATAAGCTGTCATTTTAGTAGAGATGAAAAATGTGTTTTATTTTTTTTATGAATCACTAAAAATATGTTTAAATAGGATACTGCTAATTATTTAAATTAGAGGTAACAAAAAATATGTTGTATCTTTTGTTTTTAACACTTGGCATACTTGCAGTTTTTGCTGAAGTTGCAATGCTGTACGCCTGGGTTTCAGCACGACTTCGAAATAAAAAAGAAAAAATTCCTACATACAATCCAAATACATGTGTTATTGTTCCTTGTAAAGGAGTTGAAAAAAATTTTAAAGAAAATGTGAAAGCAATTAACAATCAGGATTACAAAGATTATACGGTATTATTTGTAACAGATACAAAGGAAGACCCTGCATATAAAGTATTAAAAAAAATGTTTAATAAGAGCTCTAAAGTCTCTATTGTTGACTCTGAATTTATTGAGGGGTGTAGTGGAAAGATATCGGCTCTAATTAATGGAATTAAAAAATCTGGAGATGTAGAAGTTTATGTTTTTGCAGATTCTGATATACTGCCTCATAAGAAATGGTTATCTATCTTGGTATCACATCTGGATAATGATGAAGTTGGTGCTACAACAGGTTACAGATGGTTTTTTCCTTTTAATTTACAATCATTATTTATTTCTTCTTGGAATATGGCTTTAAGTTTTTCTCTGTTTTATGATTCACTCAATTACGCTTGGGGTGGATCAACCGCTATAAAAAAGAAGCTATTTGATGATTTAAATATTGAAGAAGAATGGAAAAAAGGTTTTTCTGATGATTTAATTCTTACTAACACTGTAAAAAAAGCAGGTTATAAAATAAAGTTTTTACCGGAATGTGTGTCAGAAAGCCCTGTTGATGCAAGTATCTGGAATTTTATAAGATGGGGGACTAGACAATTAATATGGGTGCGATGGTATTATCCTTCAACCTTGGTATGGATGCTTTCAGTAATTGGTGCAGTAGCTCTAAAAATAGCTACAATACTTGGTTTTGTATTGCTAGTTACCGGCTATATAATTCCAGGTTTGTTAATGATTTCAACAATATTTTTTGAAATAATTTCTGGTTGGATAGCACATTCAACATTTCGAAAAAACATGGAATATCCTAAGGATAGATTTGGTTCTTCATTTCCATATGCAATGATGATGCCTATTGTTTTCTTTGTAGTAGCATATAATAATTTAGCATCCCTTTTCATAACAGAAATTAAATGGGGCGGAAGGATTTATAGAAAACCAAGTAAATAACTAAATTGATAAAGAAAATGAGTGGGCTCGGAGAGATTCGAACACTCGACCTCCGCCATGTCAAGGCGACGTCATAACCAACTAGACCACAAGCCCGTATAAGGAGGGAAATATTCTCTTTGCTTTAGTATTTTTCTATGCTTTCTGACATCGTCTAAAACATTAAAATCTGTGTGTTTTAGCCATGGTCATACAGCATGGATTAAATCCCGTTTTTTTCTTAGCAGAAACCAATATTTGTCTGATGGATGTGAGGATGATTGATAGACAAGAAAATTATAAGTTCTATCAAATGATTTAGAGTATGAGGAAATAAGTGAGTGAAAACATGGAAGCAATTATTCTTGCAGGAGGATTTGGGACAAGACTTCGGCCACTTACCTATACAAGGGCAAAGGCTTTACTCCCCATACTTAATAAACCTATGATTACTTATCTCATTGAGTCACTTCCAAATGAAGTTGACAAAGTAATTTTAGCAGTGAACTATAGGAAAGATCAGATAGAGAATTATTTTAAAAAGAACAGTTTTGGAAAAGAAATAATTGTTAATGATGAACCAGAACCACTTGGTACAGGGGGTGCTGTAAAATTTGCAGAAAAACATATCACAGCCCCATTTCTTGTTCTTAATGCTGATGTTATTTGTTCACTCAGCCTTGATGAGATGATTCGTTTCCATAAAAAAAACAATGCCGTCTCTACGATTTCTCTTTGGCCCATTAAAAACGTCTCTGAATTTGGTGTTGTCGATATACAAAAGGATGGTAATGTTGTTGATTTTGTTGAAAAACCAAAGCCCGAAGATGCCCCGTCTGATCTCATCAATGCAGGCGCATATTTTTTAGAATATGATGTTTTAGATTACATAGAAAAAGGACGTCTTGTTTCGATGGAAAAAGAAATATTTCCTCAAATTATTAATGACACAGGAAAATTTTTTGGGTTTGAATTTAAAGGATATTGGATTGATGTCGGGCGCATTAGAAGTTATATTGATGTTCATATGTTTCTTTTGAAAAAACAAAATATCGAGTATTTCACTGGAGATAACTGCAAGATTAACGGGCGATTAACCAACTCTTCAATTGGTGATAACGTACTTCTTGGAGAAGATTCACACATTATTTCATCCATTGTTTTTAATAATGCAATAATTGGAAAAAATGTTTCTCTTACAAATTGCGTAGTTGGAGAAAACAGCAAGATATCTGATCATTCAATTCTCACAAATACGGTTGTGGGAGATAATGAAACTGTAAAACAAAACACGGCCTTGGAAAATACGGTTGTTTGGAACCAACCCATCCCTGAAGGTTATCCGAAGAAACAAATAGGTAACGTTATCGGGGAATAAAACACTTAAAACACATTTTACAGTTTCCAAACAGTAAAGCATTAAATAATAAACATACAATGTTGGACTCATGGTATCTAAAAAAGCATCATCTGAAAGGAAATATGAATGCCATAAATGCTGGGTCGAAATGAATAAAGAAGAAGTTGAAACGTTTGGCCCAAATATTATTATTGATGTTTGCCCAAAATGCAATGGCATATGGCTAGATAAAGGAGAACTTGAAAAACTTTTAAAAGATAGAAAACTGTCAAATTATTTGACAAAACATATTGGAGTAAAGAGTAGCAGCCCTATGATTTGTCCTCGATGCGGTAATCTTATGGATATTGAAAAAGCTGATGAGATTGAGGTTGATGTCTGTCTTACTTGCGGCGGTGTTTGGCTGGATTCTGGCGAGCTTGAGGAATTAAAAACAAAATCAAAAGAAGGATTCGAAGGCGATAAGCTTGCTAAAA
>JAIWHQ010000126.1:0-3956 GCA_048629575.1 Thermoplasmatota archaeon
CTTTTTTTGGGTCATACAATTACTTGTATCAATGGAAAAGAGAGATTAGAGCAAGTTACTATTGTTCAAGTTGATGGGGAAATGAACATTATCTCTGGAACTGAGAAAAAAATTGAATGTGATACTCTCCTTCTTTCGTTAGGATTGATTCCTGAAAATGAATTAGCCAATAATATTGGAATTGAGATTGATAATATAACAGGTGGACCTACAGTAAACCAATATTTGGAGACAACACTATCAGGAGTTTTTGCTTGCGGAAATTGTCTCCAGGTCTACGATACCGTCGATGTTCTCTCAGCTGATGCAAAGAATGCAGGAAAAAGTGCAGCAAAAAATTCGGCTATTCAAAAGAAAGACAAGAAAATTATTGCTAAAATTGTACCCGGTAAAGGGGTTAGATATGTTGTCCCTCAAATTATTAGTGAACCGGGAAAAGTACATTTAACATTAAGAGTTGAAAAACCTGGGGAATCATCCGTGTTACATGTGGTTGCAGGTGATGAAGAAATTTTGAAGAAAAGATTGGCGTGGGTAAATCCTGCCAATATGATTGGAGTTGATGTTGATATTCCACATGAGGTAATGACATCTACACAGAACTTGGAGGTAATGCTTGGTGATCGCTGAGAGGAATATAACTTGTATCGTTTGCCCTATTGGTTGTAAAATACTGGTTAAAACAGATGGGACACAGTTTGAGATTGTTGAGGGAAACAAATGTAAAAGAGGGATAGAATATGCAAGAAGCGAGGCTCTTGATCCCAGACGAATGCTGACAACTTCGGTACTAGTAAATGACGGTGAATGGCCGCTTGCCAGCGTTAAAAGTTCAAAGCCGGTTCCAAAAGAAAAATTATTCTCTGTTTTAAAAGAAATAGGGGGGACAGCGGTGAAGGCTCCAGTGAAATCTGGACAAATAATAATCAAAAATACTGCAAATACTGACATAAATATTGTAGCAACTAGAACAGTTAAAAACAACAAAATCTAAAAAGAAAGAATTTTTCTCTGACTTGATTTTTTTGAATTAATTATCTTGAAACTATGTCAATTTATTAGTTTGGGTTATAACCTTCCCAGTTTTGATTGTATATGTCAATGCTTTCCTGTATTAACTCTGTAAGAAATTCAATTCTGTCTTTATCGCTATCTAGACCGAGTGTTCCATAGACTGTGGTATAATATGGTCTAATGATGCCTTTATCGTATCCAAGGGTTATAATGGCAAACATCGGTAATCCACTGATGTGATCTTTGTCATAAATAGGAAAAGAATTTTCCATTTCTTCTGACGTGTGATCGATATTTGTATAGAAGTAAGCAACATCCAAATCTTCAAAACTGAATACTTTATAGACCATATCTTCTTTTCCGAATGTGATATTGAACAAATTTTGTATTACGGGATACATGATATCACACCCAGGGCAGGCATCCTCACTATAATGTAGGAATACTACTCCCTTTGTTAAATTGTCTAAGACAAAATCAGGATGTGGTTCGCCGTATGCCGTTTCAAAAGTAAAATCGGTTTTTGTTTTTGGTTCAAGTTTAAGGCAACTTAAGCAAAGGACGGAAACAATACCAGAATGCACTTCCTCATAAACATCAGTAAAGACCAGCATTCCGCCTAATGAACCGGATACGATAATTAAGGCGCTTATTTGAAGTACAAGCATTTTGTTCATTTAACCCCTCTCAAATTTTATCAGTTTTTTTGGACATACATTTATACATTTTCCACAAAGAATGCATTCAGGATCTCTATTCATGTTGGTAACATCAATGCCCATAGGACATGCATTTGAACATGCATTACAATGGAGACACTCCTTTTCAAATATCTCTCTTGGGGTCAAAGAAACATGTAAAAAACTGATTTTATTAAAGGGAGCTAAAATAGCACCAATTGGGCAGAAATATCTGCACCAACCACGTTCGACGGTGAAGATTAATACAAGAAACAGAATGAATATTACAAGCGCAATCCAAAAGAAAGGGCTTGGTACAAATTTACTAGGATACAAAATCAGAGTGGGGATTGTTCCTGTAAGAATGCCTACAGGGCAGATATCTGTAAACATAAAACCTATGAGAGCAGTGGTAAGAATGACAAGTCCAATAAGTGTGACATATTTTACATATCGTAAATATGGTTCAATTTTATGTTTACCAATTTTTTTTATAAGCGGATATTTTTTCAACCTTCTTGCAATTTTTCCAGTACCTCTCTGCAGTAAACCTATGGGGCATGCCCATCCACATATTCCTCTACCAGATGTTACTCCAAAAAAACCAAGAATTAAGATTGGAAAAAGAAGTAATTTCCATTTAAAGCTGCCCTTGTATACGCTTTGTTCAATAGCACGTAAGGGACAAGCAGATGTTGCAGCAGGACAAGAATTGCAGTAAAAGAATGGATAGCAAAAACCTGTTTTGAAACCGAAGGCTCCTAGGTTTGCTGAAAAAAAGATGAGAATTTGAGATAACAATCTTTTTATCTGGAATTTCATTCGTTATCTCTTTCTCTTATTCAATATGAACAATATAAAGATTGCCGAAATAAGCACTCCTATAAACTCAAATCCCGGTGTTTTGCCACTAGTGTCATCATCGTCATCGCCGTTTCCGGATTCTGATAAAGTGATTTCCGTTCCTTTTCCATCAGTTCCTTTAAAATAGTTGCTCCACGCATCACTTGTTTTTACCTCGAGCCAATATGTAATATATGTCGCATCATCATGAATGAGAGTAATAGAAACTTCATATTTGCCATCGCCAAGATCAGTCATTGATTCATTTTTTACAGAATCTGGAAAACACAATCCTGCATTCTCATCACACTCCTGAATATGTATCCATACTTCAGTTGTATTTTCATCCTCTATATTTGCAGTGAATGATATGGTAGATTCTGGGGCAGGATTTGAGGGTTTTATTTCCATAGTTGGCAAATTCGCTGCCGAAATACTGCCAACCATCGACATATGCAAGCCTAAAATAACGATAGTTACTATCAATATATTTTTAGTATTTTTCTTCATATTATTTTCTCCTATTCATTTGCGTTATCGATTTCTTCTATCAATTTCATGAAGTTTTCTGACTTAGAATTTTTTTCTGTTATAAGCTCATACATCTGTGCATCTTTTTTATCACCAAGTGTTACAGTAACAAGTGCTTGTGTTTGACCACGAGTAAAAAGACATGAACCATGTACAGAAGGTAAAAGATTTGTCTCGATGCTAATAGGTCTTACTTCATCAAGCGCTCTACCATCTGCACGAATATTTTTATCTAAGATCATCGCTCTTACAACCGTTTTTTTATAACGTTCAAGTACTTTTGAAACCAGTTCTTTATCTGCTTCTTTCCCTTCAGACTCTAATGCTTCCATGATTTTTGTACGTACTTTTTTAAGTTCTGTAGAACGCTCACTCTTTGCCATATGTGAGATAGCTTTTTCTACATCCTCTGCATAGTTGTTTTCAATATAAGCATAAAGTGATTCATCTACTTTATCTTCAGCCAATGGCAGGTCTAAAGGTTCTCTTACTAGAGGTGTAAAGGCATCTACATAAGCTGTTGTTGCTGCATCTATAGCTTCTGCTGCCATCGCGATGACATCTACCAGTGCAGACTCATCAAACTCATTGGCATTTTGACCCGTTTCACCTTCAGTAGCAAGTGTACGCATCTCTATCATCACTACATCTTTACCTGAACCTACAACAAGAAGGTCAAGTTCACTATTGGCTTGCTGAGAGAGTGTTGGATTGATAACAATATCATCATCCACAGTTCCTATTCTTACTGCTGCGATACTTGTTGCAAAAGGAATATCTGAGATGAACAACGCTGCATTGGCTGCATGAAGCGCAGCGACTTGCATATCTACCTCTTCATCTGAACTTACAACCATGATACTGATCGTTACAGGAAAGTGAAAGCCT
>JAIWHQ010000127.1:0-3922 GCA_048629575.1 Thermoplasmatota archaeon
AATTACCGAAGTCCCGATTGAACTAAATTGGCAGAGGTTTGAAAACAGGTTGACGTTTAACGATATATGGAAACTTGCAAGGGATACTGCTGCGATTTTTTATCGTTTGAACATTTTAAGATATTATGATTCTGTGAGAGAATGAAAATCTTAATTTTTAATTGGCGTGACATTAAAAATCCAGAAGGTGGTGGAGCAGAAATTTTCACCCATGAAATTGCGAAGCGGTGGGTTGAAAAAGGAAACGAGGTCACCTTGTTTACTTCTTGTTTTGAGGGGTGTAAAAAAAAAGAAACCATTGATGGAGTTGCAATAGTACGGGACGGAGGAAAATTTTCTGTCTATCAGAAAGCAAAGAAACATTATAGAAGATATTTTTCTCAGGAAAACATCGATGTTGTTATTGATGAGATTAATACTCGGCCATTCTTAACACCTAACTTTGTTAATCGCGGGGAAAAGATAGTTGCGTTGATTCACCAGTTGGCACAAGAATTTTGGTATTATGAAACTCCATTTCCGATCAATTTTATTGGTTATCATTTTCTTGAAAACGAATGGCTTAAAAAGTATAGAAATGTTCCAACAGTTGCTGTTTCTGATTCTACAAAGAAGGATTTGATTGACTTAAAGTTTAGAAATGTTTTTGTGGTGTCTGAAGGACTTACTTTTAAACCACTGGAACAAATCCCAGAAAAAGAAAATGAGCCAACAATAATCTATGTTGGTAGATTAAAGAAAGCCAAAAGACCTGATCATGTTATCAAAGCTTTTAGTATAGTTTTAGATCAAATACCTCATGCAAAATTATGGATTGTTGGAGATGGACATTTTCGAAAGGACTTGGAGCAGATGGCTGGAGATAGTGTGAGATTTTTTGGTCATGTTTCTGAAGAAGAAAAGATAAATTTACTTTCAAAAGCATGGGTGTTGGTGAACCCTAGCATTAGAGAAGGTTGGGGCATAAATATTATTGAAGCGAATGCCTGTGGAACTCCTTGCATTGCGTATGATGTTCCTGGATTGAGAGATTCCATTGTTGATGGGGAAACTGGTTTGCTGGTGAAAGAAAATTCGGAATTTGAAGAACTTGCAAAAGTCATTATTGAATTTTTAGAAAGTAATAAATTGAGACGAGAGTTCAGTAGCAATGCTTTAAAGTGGTCGAGGAGATTCACCTGGGATAAAGGTGCTGAAGAGTTCATGAGTGTACTGGAAAGCATTACCCGCTAATATTGTTCGGATGAATAATAATGATTAGGTTACTACAAAAGTGGAATTTGTTTAGTGATGATTTGCTCAAGCATGCAAGCGTCATGTTTCTTGTATCTATTATTGCAGGGGCTTGTAACTACATTTATCAGCTTTATATGGGTCGTGCTCTTGGGCCAGAGGAGTATGGTGTTTTTGGTTCCTTGTTTGCCATTTTTTATATTATTTCTGTATTGACGGCGACCATTCAGACAAGCGTAGCGCGTTTTGTTTCAAAGTTTATTGGTGAAGGGGCAAAGGAAAAAATCCACTATTTTATGCAAGGATTACTAAAGAGAATGTTTTTCCTAGGAATTGTTATGTTTTTGTTTTTTGTTTTTATTAGTGGTTGGCTTTCATCGTTTCTAAAAATAGATCCCATCATGCCAATAATAATACTTGGAAGTATTTTTTTATTTTCTACTCTCCTCCCTGTTAATTTAGGTGCCCTACAGGGGTTACAAAAATTTATACCACTTGGTTTCAACACAGTTCTCAATTTTTCATCCAAACTAGTATTTGGGATCGTTTTGGTGGTTATTGGATTTGGAGTGAATGGTGCTCTTGGAGCGGTTGTTATAGGATCTGCAGTTGCGTTAATAGCTTCTTTTATCCCTTTAAGATCATTTTTTTCTAAGGTTGATTCAGAAAAACCAGACTTTAAATTTTCAGAATTATATAGATACTCTCTTCCTACAATGATAGCTATGTTCTGTTTTGCTGTTCCAGCAAATGTTGATGTGATTATTGCAAAACATTTTTTTGCAGCTCATACTGCAGGGCTTTATACTGCTGCATCGGTGCTTGGCAAAATAATTTTGTTTATACCCGGGGCAATCATAGTTGCAATGTTTCCAAAGGTTTCTAAGATGTATGCAGAGAAAAGGGATACAGGTCATCTTTTGAATTTAAGTTTGCTATACACTGGACTTGTATCAGGCGTTATGGCAGTAGGATACTGGTTTTTCCCCTCCCTGGTTGTAAGGATTCCATATGGGTCTGCATATGTCGAAGTTGCCCCTGTGGTACAGTTGTATGGGATAGCAATGCTTTTCTTTTCGTTAACGATTGTGCTTATGCGATATAGTCTTGCGATTCATGATATAAGCTATGTTTACCTTTTTGCATTTTTTACATTGCTTGAGATCGGATTGTTGACTGTTTTCCATGCTTCAATGATGGAAATGGCCAGGATAATACTTATGGTTAATGCAGCTTTACTAATTTCTGGCATCATTTATGTTTTCAGGAGATTATTACTTCTTAAGAAGTCGTATGGAGCATCTGCGGATGAACGATGAATATTTGAGTTCTGAAATTATTCTCACTGACAATATTAGGAAATTTTTAAAAAAAATTGGTAAAGAAATATGAAAAATTTTGAAGAAAAGATACCAGAAAAATTAACCGGAAGATTAAAAAAATGTCTAGATTTTTCTGGTAATATCACAAATAAAAGAATATTAAATATCGGCTGTTCTTTTGGATGGTTCGAAAAGTTTGCTGCAAAGGAGCAATGTAGGGAAATTATTGGAATAGATATTAATGGGGAAAATATATCAAAAGCAAGGAACTCTATCGATGACAATAGAGTTACATTTATCCAAGGAGATGCTCTCAATCTAGCTCGATTTAAAAGAGAATACTTTGATATTGTCACAATATTTGATGTAATAGAACATCTACCCAAGAATTCGGAAAAAGAACTATTTAAACAGGTTTACCGAATATTGAAGATTAATGGTAAACTTGTTATTTCTACTCCATATGCTTGTTTCCTTTCAAATATATTGGATCCGGCATGGTATTTTGGACATCGACATTATTCTCCAAGAAAAATACTCTCCTGGTTAAAGCAAGAAGGATTTGAAATTGATAGTATAGAGATCAAGGGTGGATTTAATGAATTGATTTCAATGATTATTTTCTATTTTTTTAAGTGGGTTTTTAAAAAGGAGATGCCGCTGAAGAACTATTTAAATAAAAAAAGAGATTATGAATATAACAAGCAAATTGAAAATGGATTTGCCACTTTATTTATTGGAGCCGTTAGCAAATGAAAGATAGTTATTTGGTTTCTGTAGTGATACCGACCTATAATTCTGAGAAAACGTTAGCTAAATGTTTAGAATCAATTAAAAATCAGACTTACAAGAATACAGAGAGTATTATTGTTGATAATTTTTCTACGGATAAAACAACAGAAATCGCTAGGGAGCATGGCGCCAATGTTATCGAGATCGAAGCAATTAGATCAAAAGCGAGAAACATTGGTATACAGCAATCTAAAGGTTATTTCGTTCTTTGCATTGACTCAGATATGGAATTAACCCAGAAAGTTGTAGAAAAGTGTGTCAAGATCTTTCAATTGGATAAAAATGCAGGGGGGGTCATAATCCCTGAAAAATCAATTGGTGACAATTTTTGGGTTAAAGTAAGAGATTTTGAGAGGAGTTTTTATGAAGATACCGAAATTGAATCTGCAAGGTTTTTTAGAAAAGATTTGGTTGAAAAGGTGGGCGGATATGAAGAAGATATAGTGTTCTATGAGGAGAGTACGTTGCCACAAAAAATAGAAAAATTAGGTTTCAATGTTAGAGTAAGAATAAAATCAGAAATTTTACATCATGAAACTATTTCAATTTGGAAATGGTTAAAAAAGAAATATTAT
>JAIWHQ010000128.1:0-3854 GCA_048629575.1 Thermoplasmatota archaeon
AACTCCCATCATAAGACGCACCAGTATGTCTTAAGATATGAGGAGTTATATGCCTGGTTAGTTTCGCTGTCTTCCTTGCTTTTTTTACAACAGAAGCAATACCGTCATTTGTCATTCTCTGATGATACCTTCGGTTTGTAAGTGAAATAAATATTGGTGCTAACGGATCATCCTTCAACGGGTGAAATTTATCCCTCCATGCAATCAGGTATTTAGGATACCTGGCAACGGGGTTATCTGCATTAGGATACACAGGGACTTTACGCATTTTCGTCTTGGATACCCTGAAGTTAAACCACACAATTCCATCTTCCTCCTTAACATCTCCAATGTTGAGATTTCTGATCTCATTGCAACGAGCACCAGTTACAATAAATGTCTCGATGATTGCCTTATAATTCACGTTTGCATGTGCGTTAATGATCTTTTCAATTTCTTCAGGAGCAAGTACATCTGCATCTGTCTTCTTCGGTGCCAGTGCCCTTTTATTTGATTCTAAATGAGATACTACCTCAGGCAGCGTCTTTTTATCACAATGATAAAACCATTTGAAAAAATTCCTCAGCTTACTTTTCAATATCTCAGCAGTAGATGGTTTCAGAGACGCAAGATAAACATCGATATCCTCACGAGTAACCTTACCAAAGGATTTTCCGACTACTTTTGAAAACGTTGTCAGAAGACTCCTGTAGTTATCTACAGTATTTGGCTGGTATTTGTTTGTAATACTTATTATAAACTTACCAAGGACTTCATCATTTGATTTTGATATCTTTTCTACCATTGAATTCATTCCTCTAATAAAATGTAATATAATACGCTCATTAAAACCTAACTAAAACACGTTTTTTACCAGTAAATTCGTGTTCAAATCCCGAAGGGAACATGTTATGATATAACCTTTTCTATCCAGGCTCCTTGACCAAAACCCTCATCAACACCAATTTCTATCTTTTTGACATTGCCCGGGAGATCTATCTCCTTTAGCAACTCCTTTAGAACGTATTCTGCAAGATTTTCAGCAGTAGCATTACTCATTGGGAGAAGAGCACAGTCCTCTCGTGGAAAAACATATTTTTTACCATCAAATGCGACTTTTATTTCTTTATCGCTCACTTCAAAAAATGTATTTGTTTTTGGGATCAATATCTTATGATCTAACCGATCTGCAATTTTTTTAAGTAAAGATTTTACTATTGAAAAATCCATAACAAAATCTTGCCGGTCTTTTTCACCATATACTTTTGCATTAATTACATAGGTATGTCCATGTAAAACCCCACAGCTTTTATGTCCAGGTAAAATATGGGCTGACGAAAACCGTATACCTGATTTCCAGCCATCAATCTCCAATCTAAATATCATGATAAAACCTTTTTATCTATTCCACAACGGAGACATCTGCCTAAGCCTTTCAACAACTTCAGAAAGCGACTTGCAAACATACATAACCTCTTCTTCTGTCGTTTCCCTTCCGATGGAAAGTCTTATTGAACCATGAGCATACTCAGGATCAAGACCAACCGCGGTAAGCACGTGAGATGCCTTTAGTTTCTTTGATGAACATGCAGATCCAGTTGACGTCGCTATTCCCTTTGCATCCATCGCAAGCAGCATTGCTTCACCTTCGACTCCAGTAAAACGAAAATGAGCATTGTTGACAAGTCTTTTTTCAGGATGGCCATTTAAGTAACTTTCTTCAATCTGTAAAACATTTTTGATAAGTTTATCTCTAAGATTTCTTAAATATTTCATATCATCCTTCATTCGGTCTTTGGCTAGTTCACAGGTTTTACCAAGACCCACAATTCCAGGAACATTAAGAGTACTGCTTCTCAGTCCTTTTTCATGTCCACCACCATGAATAATAGGTTCTAGCTGAACACCTTTTCTTACATATAATGCACCAATGCCTTTTGGGCCATACATCTTGTGTGATGAAAGAGCTAAAAGATCAATATTTAATTTTTTAACATCAATAGGCATTTTACCGACAGCCTGCACAGCATCTGTATGAAACAGAATGTTGTTTTCTTTTGCAATCTTGCCTATTTCTTCCATCGGTTCAATTGTACCTACCTCATTGTTGGCAAACATGATAGTTATAAGAAACGTGTTTTTACAAATCGACTGTTTTAACTCATCAAGTTTTACAACCCCATATTCATCAACAGGCAGATATTTAACTTCAAATCCTTCTTCCTCTAAATGTTTACAGGTCTGCAGTACCGCAGGATGTTCAACTTCAGACGTGATGATATGCGGCCCCTTTGAACCACTCTTATCTTTATTTTTATATGCAACTCCTTTGATTGCAATATTATCCCCCTCAGTTCCTCCAGAAGTAAAGATAATCTCATCCTCTTTTGCATTCAACAGATCCGCAACTTTTCGTCTTGATAAATCAACGGCATCATGTGCTTCTCTTCCAAACAAATGAATCGAAGAAGGATTCCCATAGTATTTAGAAAAATAAGGAAGCATCGCATCTATTACTTCATCATCGACTTTTGAGGTGGATGAATAATCCATAAAAACTTTTTTCATTTAATCGCCTCGCCCTATATCCATCATTTTCTGCAAAGGCATCTTTGCCTTCTGCATTATATCTCTAGATAACTCTATTTTTGGTTCTAAACTCTCCATGCTTTTTAATACTTTTTGTAACGTAATCTTTTTCATATTTGGACAAACAGCTGATGCAAGAGAATAAAAAATCTTTTTAGGACTTTCTTTTTTTAACCGATAACACATATCTTTTTCTGTTCCAATAATGAATTCTTTTGTCTCTGACTCTTTTGAGTAACGGACCATCCCGCTTGTGGAAAACACATGATCTGCGAGATCGATAATTCCTGGTCTGCATTCAGGATGAACCAGTATCTCTGCATGAGGATGTTTCTTTTTGATATTGAGAATTTCTTCTTTTTGAATGTTATGATGCGTCGGGCAGATACCCGGCCATAAAATCATTTCTTTCTCAGGTACAAACCGCTGAACATATAACCCAAGGTTTCTATCAGGGACAAATATTATTTTTTCTGCAGAACTCGCTCTTACAACCTTTTCACCATTGGCTGATGTGCAGCAGATATCAGTAATTGTCTTCACTTCAGCAGTCGTATTGATATAAGAGACAACCTCAGCATCAGGATTGTCTTTTATCAACCAGCCAAGACTCTCCGCATCCACCATGCCCGCCATAGGACATTTCGCATCCATATCAGGATGTATCACATTTTTATTAGGATTCAAAATCTTAGCTGACTCCGCCATGAAATCCACACCGCAAAACACAATATTTTCTGCATCTGTCCTAGTTGCTTTTAACGCAAGATCTAAAGAATCACCAAGAAAATCAGCGATATCCTGAACCTCAGGAATTTGATAGTTATGTGCAAGAATGATAATATCGTTTTTTTCTTTCAGATTTTTTATTTTACGTTTGATTTCTTTACGGTCCATATGATAAAACCACTGTTATTTTCTTGTCCTGAATAACAATATCAGACATAAAGATTGCCCTCATCGATTTTTATTTTACAAAGGCAAATCTATTTATCTATGATAGTGAATTACATAATTGAGGATGGAGCAATATGGACATAGTAGCAATCTTAATAGGTTTTATCATAGGAGTAATCTCAGTAGGACTAGCAATTGAACTAGGAATGAAAAAAACTAGCAGTAGACAACCAGCATCACGACCCACCCATAAATGGAGTATTGATGAGATATCAAACCCTAGAATTATTGCTGAAAACATGGGAGATATAACGCTTCCAAAAAATGCAAAAGTAGTAGTCAATCAATTCCAAGATAAAGACAGACTTACAGGAATGGAAGTAAAAACA
>JAIWHQ010000129.1:0-3747 GCA_048629575.1 Thermoplasmatota archaeon
TCAACCTAGTAATCCGGATCCAAAGGATGGAGAAACCGATGTAGATGTTGAAACTGATTTGAGTTGGACTTGTAGTGATCCTGATGGGGATTCAGTTGTATTTGATGTGTATTTGGAGGCTAATGATCAATCTCCTGATGTTTTAGTTTCATACCATCAGTCACAGCCCTATTATGATCCTCCAAACCCACTTGAGTATGAAACACATTATTGGTGGCGGATTGTTGCCTGGGATCCATATGGTGCAAGTACCCCTGGATATATATGGGATTTCTTTACAGGCGAAAAACCCAATGATCCACCAAATGAACCAAGTAATCCTGATCCATGGGATGGTGCAACTGAAGTTGATATTGATGCAGATCTTAGCTGGACTTGCAGTGATCCAGATGGTGATGATTTAATCTACGATGTTTACTTTGAAGCAAATGATCCTAATCCTGATGTACTGGTTTCTAATGATCAAACTGAAACCACCTATGATCCTGGGACAATGATGCCTGAAACAACGTATTATTGGCAGATTGTCGCCAAAGATGAATTTGGTGCATCGACCTCTGGTCCAATTTGGCATTTCACTACTAAGGAGGAACCAAACCTGCCACCAGGTGCACCAACCATAGACGGTCCAAACAGTGGGAAACCAGGAATTGAGTATGAATATAAATTAAACGCAGTAGACCCCAATGGAGATGATGTTAGATATCACATTGACTGGGGAGATGTTGGCACAAGTATAACTGATTTTAATCCCTCAGGTGATGATATGATGGTAGTACATACTTGGGATGAGCAAGGAACTTATATTGTCAAAGTAAAAGCTGAAGATGCCAATGGTTTAATTGGTCCAGAGTCAACACTAACGGTTACCATGCCACGAGACAGAGCAGTAACAAGCTCGTTGTTCCAAGAACTCTTGGAGAGACTTGAAGGAATTTTAGAACGATTTCCAAATGCGTTCCCAATACTACGATACATGCTAGGGCTATAAAACTACACTAAATCCTCTCTCTTTTTCTTTTTAACTACAAATAGTAGAAACAACCCCTCTAATGCATTTACTTTTTTAATTCCCATTATAGATTATTTGTTGAAATGAAATCAGTCCACTTCCTTTTTTTCTTTTCATGTCTTTCTTGTTACATTTATCACAGTTTTTATCATTGTGCATACATTTAAATTAAAACAGTTGATACGAAGTGATGCAGGGGGGACTGCATCTTATGCAAAAAAGTTTGGTTAGGAAAGGATTGGTTTTAGCGTTAATGGTTTTATTATTGTACAAAAACTACCCACGAATAACTTTAAAACAATACGGAAATTATTTTTAGGTTAAGGTCTAAATTATAATAAATACTTTTTTGTAAACAATCTATTATTAAAAGACTTAGAAATGTTAATCAAGCATTTTAACATCAATTTTATCATCTATTTTTATTAACGCCCCTTCTGTTCTTTTTCCCATACTACAATTAACGATAACACTATCATGAAACGTTGTCATGCCAGGATCCTCATGAACATGTCCACATAAAACAAGCCGTGGCAGATAGTTTTCAACAAGCTTCTTTAACTCTTTACTCCCTATATGATGACCGATATAGACTTTATCTTGAAGTTTATATGGCGGAACGTGAGTGACAAGAACAGTTTTTTCATCAATTACTTCATCAAATGATCTTTTCTTACCTTTATCGATGATAACATTTGTTAAAGAAACTGTTTCTCCTCCCATTCCAACAAACGAAATACCATTTTTTACAACTCGTTTTAAATCAATATTTTCTGCGTTACTCTCACTTATTGCAGGACCAACTTCGGATGTATCAATGTTGCCAGGAATAGCAAATGTTTCAACAGGGATTTGATTGAGAAAATTTGTTGCCACCTCTCCTGGTCCAAACTGAGTGATATCGCCACAAATGATTACAAGATCTGGAGAATATTTTTTAATATTATCCAACACGGCATTAAGCCTGTATTGTGATCCATGGATATCCGCAACTGCTAGAATTTTCATACAAACAGCAAATACTACCTAAATTAAAAATCTTGCTGCAAATTTGCAAGATCACACGACAACATAAAATTTACTTTCTAAACATTGTTTTTCAATCTATATGTTTATCATGTGGTATGTTATCCATCATTTCTTCATTGAAAAAAATTTCAGACAGTCGCCCTTCCATCTGACTTCCATTCATTTCTTCATTGAACAGAATTTCAGACAGTCTTTCAACAAACTCTCTGCTTAATTCCATGCTTTCCTCTCCTATGTTCCATCCTCTTTAATCTATATACTATTTTTACTTAAAAAGCTTACTTAGCCAATTTTTTCCATAATACTTGCTTTTTGAGCCCAGAGAAATACATTAATAACACCTTCCTGATAAAGGATAAAAATATCAAAACGATATGAGGACGTCATATGGGAAAAGAAGAAGAAATCACAAGGAACTTAACAATGATTGAATACTATAAAGAGCAGTTGAATTCAATAGATATGCAAGCACAATATCTGCAAGTAGCAATCGCTGACTTTCATAAAGCAAAAATTACTGTTGAACAATTACATAACGCTGCTGACAAATCAGAAATACTTATCCCCATTGGTGGAGGAACATTTCTCAACGGAATTCTCACAGATCATTCGAAGGTTCTTGTTGACATCGGTGCAGGTCTTGTCACCGAAAAAACAGTTGATGACGCGGTAAAAAAAATTGAGGAAAGAATTAAAACTCTTCGAGAAAACCAGGAGAAACTTATATCTATGGCGCAAAAACTAGAAAATGATGCAACTGAGCTTTCACAAAAGACACAGCAGATGATGAACGACACACAAC
Source organism: Thermoplasmatota archaeon (assembly GCA_048629575.1). Classification (GTDB taxonomy): domain Archaea; phylum Thermoplasmatota; class E2; order DHVEG-1; family DHVEG-1; genus JAUWYM01. The sequence continues at coordinate 2,844 of JAIWHQ010000129.1, forward strand.
AGTAATTTATGGGTATGAATTATGTTTAAATTTTTAAAGAAAAAACTAAAAGTCTTCGAAAAAAAACTTGAAGAAGAAATAGAAGCAGAGCTGAAAAAAGAGGTTATTGAAGAACCTAAACCAGAAATTTTTGAAGAAAAACCTCCCGCAGCTGAGAAGCCTAAAGCTGAAGTAAAAGAAGAAAAACCCAAAGAAGAACCGATAATTAAAGAAGAAAAACGTGTAGAAGAGAAAAAAATAGAAGAAATCAGGAAAAAGAAAGAATTTGAGGATATGAAGAAAGATGAGAGAAAAAATGACAAGTGCAAATAAATGTCCAAAATGTAAAGAATAAAGAATTTGACCGTGCTGAAGTGATATATAAAAGTTTTCTAGAAAGGAATCCAGGTAGTGCTGTAAGTTACAATAACTTAGCATCTTTTTATAATCAATCAGATAATAAAGCTAAAGCAGAAGAAATGCTTCGTGCATCCATTGATAGTGACCCGGGCAATATAGACAGGCAATTAACTTTAGTGAAATATATTAAAGTTACTAAAGGTAATGATGATGCCATTATTGAATTAAAAAAATTAATTGATAAGAATGCAGGTTTGGGAAAACTTAGGGTAGCGCTAGCTGAGTTATTGTATAAAAGTGGCGATAAACAATCTGCTATGGATATATATAATAAAGCCATAAAAGATTTTTCAGAAGAGGTTACTGGTGTGGAATCCCGTATCTCTCTGGCTATTATATATCTGGGTGAGAAAAACTTTGTAAAGGCCGGTGAAATTATAGATGATGCAATTAAGGTTTCACCAAACGATCCGAAAGTTAATTTCCTAAAAGCAAAGTTAGCATTACGTGACAAAGATTTTGAGCAGGCGATAATATCTTTACGCATTGTTACAAAGGAAACACC
>JAIWHQ010000130.1:0-3745 GCA_048629575.1 Thermoplasmatota archaeon
TTCTCCGCGATGGGTCATACCAAGAATTTCTCCAAATATCTTATAGCGAACGAAGGGTTTTTGAAAATCATTTCCCCCACCTAACTGTACTGTAGCGCTATCTTTCCATTCGTCCATATCATCGATGATTTCATCATAAAAAATTGTTCTTGTAATAAGTGCAGAAGCGTCTTGGACATCCCAACCAGTTATTCTCCCTATAATATTTTCTTGGAACGGATATTCGCTATAAAGATCGGGTGCCTGGCTAGACCAATCTCCTGGACTTGGATCAATATTGGCATAGATAAAATCGCTTGGAATACCTGCACCAACATAGTATGAAACATCTTCGAAAGGAGTTGCTGGCATTGATGGAGTGTCATAAATGTATTGAGGAAGAACTGTTGCACCACCAACAAGAGCGACATATATTGGATTGTTTTTGTAATGCTCACGCAGATACTTGAGATCATATTCTCTTTCTGTTGATATGCCTGCAAGTTTTTCAAGAAGATCGTTTATCTCTTCATGAATCGAAAAGATGTGGTCATTTGATGCCTCAATCAAACGAGGGTTCCTTCTTGGCATGTAAAAACCAGGGGAAGGTTCTCCCATATACAATGCTTCATCATCTGCTGCAAATGCAAACTCTGGTTTTCCAAATAGAAGGCCTTTGTGGTAAGCTGTAAGATAAGGAGCAATTGATGAAAGTCCTTTCATCATAGGGTATATTGGGTCGCTGAGTTTTTCAACGGTGACTTCTGCTCTGACTTTTCCTTCGTTGCTTGCAAGCCAACTAGGGCTTACAGTTATTTGGTATTCCATACCGCCACGATCATATAAAACAGCCTCATTGTAAGAAACATCTTCGATTATCTTTCCGTTTGCATCTCGAACGGGAATCCCGCCGCCACCAGTACCGCCGACAAACACCTCAAATTGTTGCAGACCTTCATATTCATCTTCATCCGTCACACCGCACATAAACATCACATTGTCCCCAAGTTCATTGACGTTTTCACTATGAAGATTTATTCCTTTGAATTTAACAAGAGCATATTTGTAGTCGCTTGGAATGGTGAATGTTCCAAGTTCGTTGGATCCTGCAGTTACTGATTGTAGAAGTTCTGTTGTCGCCATCGTACTAAATGTGTCTTCAAAAATCCACTCTTCGCTGTCTAAAACTTCAGGAGGCCATGCATCTATCGGATTTGTTATCGTGATGTAGTCGATATCGCCGAATTTTTCTATAAGAAGTTTTGTTGTATTATCAACAATTTCTTCAACAGTATTAAACCGTAAAACATCTCCGTACCCTTCAATGTTGTCACCACAAATAAGTGTTCTTTTTACTCCAAGTTCGTTAAACACTTCTCTTATCTGGTGATCCAGTTCATCTGTTACGATAATTGGTATAGAGAGATATGATGCAAGTGGTGTTGCCATTACTCCTAGGTTATAGCCAGATTCGTTGTTTTCAATAATGAGTGCTGCTTCGCTACTGCTCCAGTATTTTTTTGCAAGTTCAATAGACCATTCTTTTACTGATCTAGAGTCATCGATGAATTCATTAGCTGCAATATCTATTTGTTCTTCTGCTCGAGAGATGGCACGTGAAGGATTGCTATAGTTTTGAACGTACATTGGTATGATTTCTTGTTTTCCTTCAGCATTATAATGTACTGCAAGTGGAGTAGCTATTAATGCATAAAATGGGTCTGCATCTGAGACCGCTACTGCATCCGGTAAGTCTGAGATGCTGCTGGAAACAACAAAAAAATCGTCGATGGATGATAGATGTTGCATTGTTTCCCCTGGTTTCCAGGTATAGATACCAATTGATGCAATGACTAGTATTACAACTCCAATTACTGCTATGAGTTTATCATTTTTGTTCATAATTTATCCCCGTGTAATTATGGTTACCTCTAATCTACTCTACTATATTTGTATCTTTCTATATAATGGTTTCTATTATTTAACCTTAAGTACATTTTTCCAAGTTGCTCTCCTCTAATAAAAACTAATAAAAATTAAAAACCAGATACTATAAAATAAAGAGAATAGTTTTCATAAAAATTTTTAAAAAAGGCTAGGAATACTTATAAAAAGTGAACCTTGCATTACAGCTAAAAAGGTGAAATAAAATATGGTTGGAGAAGAAATGTCCCCACAATTGCAAGATCAGATAAACAGATTGCAGCAGTTACGATCACAAGTTCAAATGATTGCACAGCAACGTCAGCAAATCGAACTTCAATTAAGAGAAACCGAAGAAGCGTTAAAAGAAATTGAAAATACATCTGAAAAGACTCCTATCTATAAGAGTGTTGGCGCAATCCTCATAAAAACAAAAGGAAAAAACGATGTTAAAAAAGAACTCGTATCAAACAAAGAATCTTTAGAACTCCGAAAAACAACACTTGAAAAACAAGAAGGGCGAAGTAGGGAGAAACTAAATGAGCTTCAAAGTAAAGTTGAAAATGCTCTCAACCTTGCAGGCAAGGAGGCCTGATGTTTAAAAAGAGAAACATATCGGTCTACAGTGATTTGAAAACAGGCTTTTTTTGTAAATTCTTATTAATTCTTGGTATAGTTCTTCTCATTTTCTATATCATCCAAAAAACAATTTCTTTAGTTGATATCAGTGAAAATACACTTGGAATTATTCTTGCTTTTGCAATCCTTTCTCTTGGGCTTGGTTTTATTTTGTATTTTCTTTCCCGTCAATTTGCAAAGCTTGCAAAAATAGCTGAAGAGATTGAAAAAGAAGATGTAACTGAAGATATTGAAAACGCCAAATGAGTGGTTTCAAAAAAAGATTTTTTTACTTTCCATATCTCCTTTTTCTTTTTTGATATGTTCGTATGGCTTTGAGAAAATCTCTTTTTTGAAATGCTGGCCAGAAGACATCAGAAAAGTAGAGTTCTGAGTAGGCAAGCTGCCAGAGAAGAAAGTTTGATATTCGTTCTTCACCAGATGTTCGGAGTATAAGATCAGGATCCGGTAAGCCGTTAGTATAAAGATATGATGATACTGTTTTTTGTGAGATGTCCTGTACATTGAGACTTCCTTTTTTAACGTCACCGGCGATTTCCTGTATCGCATGTATGATTTCTTCTCTTCCACCGTAGGCTAGTGCGATGTTAAAAAAATATTTATCATATTTTGCGGTTGCATCCATAGTATACTCTGCAGATTGTCTTGTGTCTTCTGGGAGAGACTCTATATGTCCTATTACCCTTACTCGTACTTTATTTTTATGAATTCTTGAATCTTTTGCCGCTTTATCAAGTTCTTGTTTGCAAAGATTCATGAGTGTTTTTACTTCACTTTCATTTCTATTAAAATTTTCTGTGGAGAATGCATAGACCGTAAGTACTTTTATGCCTAATTCAAGACACCAATCGAGAACATCTTCTATTTTATCTCGTCCGAAGAGATGTCCTGCTTCGGGAGTTAGTTCAAAATTTTTTGCGAAACGTCGGTTTCCATCCATGATGATTGCAACATGTTCTGGAACGGGATATTGTTTCGTCTCTTCAGTAAGTTTGTAATCTTTGAATTCGTTAATTTTTTTTGAGAAATAATTGTATATGTCAGAGTGATATATTTTTGCTAATACTTTTTGTCCTGTATCGCTTTTTATAGCATATTTTTCAAACTCATCGATTTTTTTTCCAGCAATGGTTTTTAAGGATGGTTTTTTTTTGCTTATTGTCATCCCTCATGATGTCAAATGTTTCTTTTGTATATATATTAA
>JAIWHQ010000131.1:0-3701 GCA_048629575.1 Thermoplasmatota archaeon
TACCCCCACCTATTTTTTTCTTCTTTTTTTTACGTTAACGATATCTCTTTAATTACAAAATATATAATCGTTTTGCAATGAAACAAATTCACAAATGGCTTAAAGAGAGTATATACACCAAACCATTATCTCCAGCCTGTAAAATGTGTGCACAAGGTTCAAAGATGGTGGTACTCATCACTGGTCTTTGTTCAACAGGATGTTATTACTGCCCATTAAGCCTTAAAAAAGGAGGAAAAGATCGTATTTTTGCAGATGAATGGGAATTAAAAAATGAAAGTGATATAAAAAAATTAATTCAAGAGGCAGAATATATTGCTGCAACTGGAGCAGGAATTACAGGAGGAGATCCACTAGTTGTTTGGAAACGAACTAAAACATACATCTCACTTCTAAAGGATACATTTGGATCTGAATTTCACATTCATCTCTATACCTCAGGGACAAAAAATGCAGATAAAATAACACAGCTTGTCTCTGCCGGACTTGACGAAATACGATTTCATCCCATACCTGAACACTGGCATAATATGGAAAATAGTCCACTACAACAAACAATACGAACAGCAGTTGATACATCCGTAGATGTTGCCATTGAAATTCCTGTTATTCCCAATATGGAAAACGAAATATATTCACTTATTCAATGGGCAAATAATCAACAACTACAATGGGTAAATCTCAATGAACTTGAATTCTCAGAAAGAAATGCTGAAACTTTGATCAGGAGGGGGTACAGAGTAAAAGATGATATTTCAGCAGCGGTACATGGAAGTCAAAAGACAGCTATTAATGTTGTAAATCGAGCTCAACAAGAATCACTTGATGTTGGTGTCCACTATTGTACTGTTTCCTTTAAAGATGGCATTCAACTTAAAAATCGAATTAAGCGAAGAGCTAAAAATATTGCAAAAGAATTTGAGGTAATAACAAAAGATGGTACGCTTCTGAAAGGAGCTATTTATAAATCGGATACATCATTAAAGCAATTGTTTAAATTAATACAAGGAAAATATGATGTTCCTGAAAAATTTTTGTTTATCGACAAAGAAAAAAACAGGATTGAAATTGGCCTATGGATTCTAGAAAAAATTGCTGATGATATTACAAGACAGGGGTACAAATGTTTCATGGTGGAAGAATATCCAACTGCTGACAGATTAGAAGTAGAAAGAAGCCCCTTGCCACTCTAGTAAAAGGAAATTTTCTGGTTTCCCCTGAAAAAGGTTTTTATATAGGCCTAGCATTCCAGCCTTTACGTTTCCTAAGGAATGGAATCGATGAAAGCTCTGAACGGAGGCTAAAAATATGGCAATGTATGTACGATTTCAAGTGTCAAAAGAACTGCAAGATTTAGCCTATGAACTTGTGGAAAAGGCTCGAGATAATGGAAAGATAGGAAAAGGTGCAAACGAGGCTACCAAACATGTTGAGCGAGGTCAGGCAAAGATTGTTGTCATGGCAGAAGATGTTTCCCCTGAGGAGATTCTTGCTCATATGCCAATACTTTGCGAAGAAAAGAAGATCCCCTATACGTATGTTCCAAGTAAAGAAGAGTTAGGCAATGCAGCAGGCCTAGGTGTCCCTACAACTGCGATAGCGATTATTGCTCCTGGAAAAGATAAGGATGCTGTTGATACTATTGTAAAAAAGATAGCTGCTTTAAAGAAACAGGGTTAGGATTATGATAGAAGGAACTCCTTGTGAGGTAGTGGAAATCATTGATAGAACAGGGATGGCTGGTGAAGCATCTCAGGTAAAAATTCGGGTTTTAGATGGAAGAGATAAAGGTAAAATTATCACAAGAAATGTCATAGGTCCTATTCGACTTGGTGATATCTTAATGCTAAGTGAAACCCAAAGGGAAGCAAAAAGACTTGGTGGACCGCGGTAAGAGGTAGTTTTTGATGGTAGAGAGAAGGAATTGTTCGTTTTGCGGTAGTGATATCGAACCTGGAACTGGAAAGATATTTGTGAAAAGAGATGGCGCTGTTCTTTATTTTTGTAAAAATAAATGTCAGAAAAACATGCTCAAGTTAAAACGTGTTCCTAGACGGATAAGATGGAGCAAATACTACTCAAAATGATAGTAGTAGATGAAAAAGTGGTATTGCCCCGTTCTAATATTTAAATAAAATTTGACATATTTTTCCTAAAAAATGTTAAACTGTCAGTTTTGTTTTATATCGCCTCCATGTTTTTGGAAAATAAATTTTTAAATATAAATAGAAATATATTTTCTATACAGAACATTTAAATAAATAGAAAGTATTATATATAGACAAAATAGTAAAATATAAAATGAATTTGAAAAATAGCATAATGGGGAATTCCATGAAAAAAAAAGTATTTGGTATATTAATTTGTATAGGGCTAATATTAACTGTTTTACCAGTTTCCGGAGTCATTGGTTATGATACAGGATATTATTGGCAAACCCTTACCGGTAACAATCGCGCTCAATTAACTGATTCAAAAAATATGTTGGAATCAGGAGGAAATGGTAATCTGCCTCCTTACCAGCCATATAATGAGTCTCCAGTAAATGGTTCAATAGATGTTTATTTTGATATGGATTTGAGTTGGACGGGTGGTGATCCTGATGGAGACCCCGTAACGTATGATGTATATTTTGGTAATATTTCGTCTCCACCTCAAGTGTCAAGTAATCAATCAAATACTACCTATGATCCTGGGATAATGAACTATAATACGACCTATTATTGGAAGATTATAGCTTGGGATAACCATAGTGCTTTTAACGAAAGTCCTATGTGGGAATTCACAACAGAATCTGCACCAGAAAATAATCCTCCCTACGAACCAAGCAACCCAAATCCAGAAGATGGAGCAAATGATGTACCACTTGACACAACATTATCCTGGACTGGAGGAGACCCCGACGATGATCCTGTAACATACGACGTCTACTTTGGAACAACAAGCCCACCAGAAAAAATACAAAGCAATCAAACAGAAACAACATATGACCCAGGAACACTTGATTATGAAACAACATACTACTGGAAGATTATCGCCTGGGATGATAGCGGAGAATCAACAGAAGGCGACATATGGGAGTTTACTACGATAGAACAACAGGAATTAATTATTGAGATAACACAACCAGAAGAAAACTACTTTTATCTAAGAAATATGCAACTCTTTGGATTAAATAATAAAACCTTTATCTATGGACCAATCACAATCATTGCCAATGTAACATCAAATGTAGACATTGAAAAAGTAGAATTTTACATAGATGACGTATGCAAAGAAACGGATTACGAGGCGCCATATGAATTTAACTGGTCACAGATTCTTTCATTCAAAAAAACAATAAAGGTTATTGTCTACGACACAGAAGAAAACAACGCAACAGATGAAATTGTTGTGTTCAAATGGAGACTGCACCCGGTTCTTTTAATGGCTGGAGCAGCACTTGTATTAAATCCTAATACAAAACTATTACGATCGCCTAGAGGCCACACAATAATCAGGGGATTTATCTTCAATCCAAAACATGACGGAAAAACACTAACATTTCGTGCAATTAGATTACACTACACAAAAGTCCGACCACTCAGAACCGAATCTGGCGTTATAATACTTAAGAAATGTACAATAGAAACAAACACGCCCAATATGCAACTTGCAATGGGGCCATTTGGCTTATTCTCCTGGATATTTTGTGTATACAA
>JAIWHQ010000132.1:0-3664 GCA_048629575.1 Thermoplasmatota archaeon
TAACTCCTCGCTTTTTGTTTTTCCAACTACGAATTAAAGAGTTTTGACTACTGGAAATAGGAGTCATACCTACTGGTATCTTCTTCGGCATTATGAAATGATTTTTTTAGTTGTATAAAAAGTTGATGAAAAACATGAATATTAGCATTACATCGATGAAAGTATATATCAACCTAGTTTTCGTGCATATCAACTGTTTTAAAGCATTATCTCCCTTTATTCCATCCGAGAGAAAAGAGTTTTATTTTCAATTATGAAAATTTGAAAAGTTTTAAAAGAGCTTAGAATATATTCCTTAAGATAATAGTATCAAATTGTCACAAACTGAGAGAGGAGAATGGGAGAACGTGAGGTGAGGATGGTGATAATGATGAGGAACAATGATGGCTTAAAAAATTGTTTTCCCCCATTCTCCAGTAGCAATCTATCAATTGTAAGTATATAACTCTTTTTATATATAGTAATGGCATAAAATTATCGTACTTCTTTTGGTTTCCAAATAGAGTCAATGCTTGCAGACCATTCCATTCATAAACCCATATAACTAAATATTTAATAAAAGATTTGAAAATGAGGGAAGAAAAAACGCCTAAGAAAAGTTTTTCCTGGCCAGATGTCATTCCTGCAATCTTTACAAGTCTTCTTTTTATCTCTCAAATCATCGTTGGTTGTTATTTACTATCTGAAGTTTCTCAAATTGCAATTTTAGCGTATATCGGATCGGGGCTTTATGTTTTTTCAGGTATAGTTTTTGGTATGTTACCCGTTATGGAGTTTCGTAAAAAGGGTAGAGTAAAAAAGGGAAAAAGTTACATTCATACTACTAAACTTGTTGATACTGGCGTATATTCTATTGTCCGTCATCCGCAGTATGTCACCTTTATACTGTGGGCAATTGCTGGTATGCTACTTTTCCAGCACTGGGTTATCATCATACTGGGTATTCCCATTATACCGTTGACATATATTGATTTAATCAGGGCAGATAAAGATTCGATTGAGAAGTTTGGAGATGATTACAAAAAATATATGGAGAAAGTTCCAAGAGCAAACTTCTTGCTTGGTATTATTCGAATTCTCCGACGTAGATAGAAAGTTATATTGCCACAACATAATCAAAAAAACCCGCTAGTTATTTATTGTGCAAAACACCTATTTAATGTGCAAATTGAATTTCAATGGTCTAAAAATTTAATTAATGTGCAAAGCCAATTGTTTTCTATTTGATACATTTGTACCATATAAATTCAGCGATGCAAGAATATATTTATACTAGAAACCAAATAGATTATATTGAGTGGGGAGTCATTTTTAACTATACTCCGTTCCTCCCTTAAAGATGACAGAGTGTAATACCATTCCATCCTCTCCACTCTTAACATCTATTTCATTCCTGCTGTTTTTTATGATATTTGTCATAATACTCTGGATGATTATTTAGCCATAGCTAATAGTTTTGGTAGAGGATAAAAAGATGTTGAAACAAACTGTTTTGCAGGTTAAATAGTTATTTCTGCCTTGCCCGTGGCGTGCTTTTGATACGGGCTGGCATTTTAGGTTTCCCTATACGTCTTTTACCTTTCTTTTTTGATTCCTCATCAGGAAGATCTATACTCATGCCTTTACCAATATATCGTTTTTGCCTCTCCTTTTCTTTTTTTCTGGCCATTTATCTCCCCTTCATACAATTTTCATAACATTTCTTTCTTTAAAAAACCAACCTTATAGAAAAATTTGGAAAAACTATCTAAACAATGAAATAACTATACAAAGTACATGCATGTGAAAACCAACTGTAAACATTTTACTTGGACAAAATCACTGCTTATTGATATGAATAAGATTAATCAAAATATACTGAGAGAACCATGTTGTGATTTGGATAAACTTACTAGATTTCTTAATTGCCCAGATGATTGTAAATGGTTTGAAAATAGATGAATTTCTACCCCAGCAGGAAAAAATTCTATTTTGCAGCAAATTGATTTTTGTAACAATTAAGACAAAGATGATTACCACTAGAATAATCAAATAATAATTTATTTTTTGGGAAATATTGTTTACATACACAACATTTTTCCTTTTTCATAATTACTCGTGTTTTTTTCTTTTCTTTTTTTCCTTTTCTTCTTCTTTTTTCTGTTGTTTTTTCTTTTTCCAAGCCTTCAACGTTTCCTCTACCTCATCAAGCAGTGTCATTTCCATAAAAAATAATCTAACTTAATTGTATTAAAATAGTTTCTGCCAGAAAAAAACACTTTTTTAAGGTGATTTCTACCATTCATTATAATGAATCAATGATCTAGGATCCATCCGTGCCGTAGAAACCACCTCCCCCTTAGAATAACCAATAGGAATTATTGCAACAGGTCTAACATGCGACGGTAAACTGAGAATTTCTGAAACTGCAATTTCATCAAATGCACCAACCCAACAAGCATCCAACCCGTAATCTACCGCTACAAGCAATATATGCTCTACCGCAACAGCAGAATCCTGAATACAGTATAGTTCCCTCCCTCTTTTTCCATATGAAGATATACGATTCAAATTAGCACAAACAACAATGTTCACTGGTGCCTCTGCTATGAAATCCTGATCTAAGGCAGCAATCCCCAATCGCTTTTTTATTTCGAAGTCATCAACTATTATAAAGTCTCTTGCTTGGAGATTTCCTGCAGAGGGTGCAAGATTCGCATATTTTACCATCTCACGGATTATATTTGGAGAGGGGATTTTATCAGAAAAACTTCGTATACAATGGCGTTGTTTGATCGCATCTTTTACATTCATAAACTATCATCAATTCATTACATATAAATGATAAAAAAGTTTCTACCGGGAAAAAAACAATTCCATCATTTGGTTTGGGAAGGATAAAAAGATATTGAAAATAGTTAAGGAATTTTTGAAAATTCGTTGAGATTCTTGGTAAGTAATGTTTTATTTGTCCGTTTTTGATTTCCAAGAGTATCAAATGGTTTATCGCCATAATCATGCCCTGGATATACAATCAAATGGTCTGGAAGAGACATAATCTTTTCATTAAGCGTTCTATACATCTGAACTAAGTCACCTCCTGGTAAGTCAGTTCTTCCGCAATCTCCGATAAATAATGTATCACCAGTTATCAATGCTTCATTGTCAACTATTATACATATGCCACCAGGAGTATGACCTGGTGTTAATATGAAATCCAGAGAAACCTCTCCTAGTTTTAATCGGTCACCATCTGAAACGGTTACGTCCACTTTCATGCCCAGTTTCGCCTCATCGGCCTTTGAGGCTACAATCTTCGCTGAAGGATGGAGATTCTTAACTCTTTTGTTTTCACTTGAATGATCGCTATGATAATGGGTATTTATGACATATTCTAATTCCAAATTTTTAGATGATATGAATTCAAGTGTTTTAGAGACATCATACCCAGGATCCACGATTGCAGCTTTCTTACTGAACGGACAGCATATAATGTAACTAAAATTATCAAATCCAACTCTAATTTGTTCTATAGCCGCCATAGTTACCACTTATCTAAACTATGATATATTTTAAATTCTCTCCCTCACAAGTTTCATAACATCTCTTTCTTTAAAAAACCAATCCCACGCCCTTTGGGTTTTGTGTGGGGGGATAAAAAGGGGATTGAAATCTAGAAACTCCC
>JAIWHQ010000133.1:0-3646 GCA_048629575.1 Thermoplasmatota archaeon
AAATTTGGATCGAACATAAAAGAGAAGCAAAAAGAAAATTCAAAGAAAAGGGCAAAAACAAGATATCTAATTTTTAAAGAATTTGGTCGGACTATTAAGGAAAAGAGGATAGTAAAAAAAGAAGCCCGTACTAAGAAATATAAGAGTGCAATCGGTAGAATATTAAAGTTCATAAATACAACAGGACAATGGACGAATAAAAAATTAAATGGCACTATTGATGGATTGCATCATTGGAAAAAACAGGTGCGATCTAAGTCATCAGAAATACGACTAAATCAAACTAAACAAAGTCCACGATACAAGCTTGTTGAGGTGCGAAAGCAACGTGGAAACAAAACCATCGTAATAAGAAAACGTATTCCAATTAAATATGGTAATGGGGAAATTAAACAACATCAAAAAATCGTCCAACAAACTCTTTTTGATTTACAATTTGAATTTGGTGGAGATTGTACTTACGAAACCAGGGCGATACCAGATAGACAGCTAAAATCTTCTATTTGGGACATGCCTGTTGAATCTGAAGAAAAAACAGAAAAATGGAAAACATTTTTTGATTTTTGGAATGGCCGGTGAACCAGAATTCCAGAAGTTCACTCATAGTTTGCAATCTTATTTGTTTTTCATATGGTAACGTGAAAAATCGTACAGATCGTGATATATCTCAGGTCTGATGTCTCTAATAACCGTACGATTGGCACGTGCAATTTTAAGCTGGTTTAGATCTATATCACAAGTTGTTATATTTTCTTTGAAATATGGTGCTTTTGTCAATAAATCACCCATGGGGCTATATATCTGTGAGCCACCCCACAACACAAGATCCTCCTGTGTTCCAACTAAATTTACATAAACCATAAATGTGGTATTTTCCACGGCTCGAGCTGGCAGCAATGTTTCAAAGTATTTTCTTGTAGTGGATGGCGAAGCTGAAATGCAAATTATGATGTCAGCACCCTGAAGCGAATAAGCCTTACATATTTCTGGGAAAAATAGATCGTAGCAGATTAATATTCCTATCTTGCCGTATTTTGTATCAAAAACCTTTAAACTTTCACCCTCATCAAAAAATAATTTTTCTTCAAATGGTCCAAAGTTCGGTAAAAACCATTTGTTATATACATCTACCTTTCCATCAGGATGAACAAGAACTGCTGAGTTATGGGTGAGTCCCTCTACATTGCTGTCTTTTAATGGCATTCCAAAGATGATATAGCACTTCTTATCTTTTGCAACTTTTTTCATATATTCTACAGATGATCCATCTATTGTCTCTACAAGATTGCGTAGTTCATCTTTGCACCGGTAACCTGTGAGGGATATTTCACCAAAAACGTAGATGTCCGCCTTCGTCTTTGATATATGTTCTTTCATGGTTTGCAGATTTGCTTTTTTATCTGCTATTTTTGGTCTCATCGATATTAAGGCTATCTTCATTTCAATACACGAAAATAGTATGGCTAAATAATATTATAATGTTTGTTAAGGAATATCTGTGTTTTCAATATGCTTTTCAGAATTGGGAGCCATCATTGAATACAATGCTAAGAATCATTTTTTTTACTTTGTTGAGATTCGAATCAAGATAAACAGCTCCAATTAATGCTTCTAGTGCGTTAGCAAGATTTTTGGGATTTGTGTCGCCGTTTTGTTTTTTTTCGCCCTTGCCTAATAGTAGGAACCTGCCAATGTCTAACTCTTTTGCCCTGTCTGCTAAGAAATTGTTATTGACAAGTATTGCCCTTCTGCGCGTGAGTTCTCCTTCTGAAAAATATTTGTTGCTTTTATAGAGTTGCTCAGCTGCAACAAAATTTAGAATACTGTCTCCCAAAAGTTCCAAACGTTCGTTATATTCAAGTGGAATCTCCGCTTCAAAGGCATATGTTTTATGTGTTAACGCATTCTTAAGTAGGTCTTTATTTTTGAAATTGTAGTTTATTTTCTTCTCAAGCGATTCAAAATTGTCTTTTTTCATTTCAAATGTCCTGTATTACGTCCCTCCTTTTAATTTATGTCGTTACTTAAATGATATGTAGTCCAGTATCTTGTTTCCAACATCTGGATCATCTAGGGAATCAATGAAATGTTTCCTGTCTTTGAAAGGTCTTTTTGCCAGGATTCTTATTGCTCTTTTTTTACCAACATTAGGTAGGGCTTCGATTGTCTCTCTCTGGGCAGTATTGATATTAAGTGGGAATGGAAATGCTGTTATAGACCTGTATCCATAGTCTGTGACTTTTACATCCAGATTGGTGTGTAATGGAAGGACGCCAGGTATTCCTATGAGTAATGGATAACTACCTATTTGCCTGCAGTACGTGAGTTTTCCCCTATGTTTCTCTGTGAAAACATCTCTTAAAACAGTACCATCTGGAAGTATTCTCTTTAGCAAAGGTCGTTCTATGTTTTCCCTGACCTGCCTTTTAAATCGTTGAAACTCACGTTTATTTCTGGATACTATTTTATTTCCCATCTGGTGCATCTTTGTGCCTGGAATAGGTATGATCTGGCGTAAATTAATACGTCTGAGAAGTAAACCGTCATCTAAGATTTTTTTTAGGAACTCATAATCTAACTCAAAGGTCTTTTTTGTTTCTCCATCCAGTCCAAATACAAAGTTAAGGCCCGGTAACAGTTCAGGCAGTCCATTACTGCCGATCTTTGAACCGACATCATTGAGAAGCTTTATTGCACTATACACCTCTTCAGCAGTTGCCTTCAGATTATTTTTTTTGATAACGATTGGATCAACGCTTTCCACTCCAAAAGCAGCAACATCACCAGACGTATGATATTTAATGATGGTTTTGGCAATGCGCTTGCATTCGCTGGGATATCGTGCTAAGATACCAGGATTGGCGTTGTCAATATGAAGTGTTTTAAGGTCAGGAGCAACAGTGCGAATACCTTTGAATAGTTGTTCCAGAGCCTGTGGGTTAGGTCGTGGGAATTCGGCCTTTCCCGCATCTTTTGCCATGTATGAGAATATGCATGGTTGATTGCCAAGACGGAAATGCCTGACGCCGTGTTTATATAATGCTTTAATTTCATCGAGAATGTCGTTTATTGGTCGGAAGTCGGGAGGTCCTTTGCTTGGTTCACTGCAAAATGAACATCCTCCAACTATACTGCGGGAGCATCCCCGATATGTTTCAATTTCAGTTATTAGATAATCTGGATAAAAAGGATGTTGACACACTATACTAGATCCCGTTACTGCAAAATCTCTAATATCGCTGGCATGTTCTCGCAATTTGAGAGAATCTATTTTATCCATATCACTTTTATTTTTCAAAAGTTCAGATAAGACGATTTCGCCATCGCCTTTTACAATTAGATCAAAGACATTTTCAACAAAATATGTCTCTCTGGTTTTTTTACCACCTGAAATGCCAAAACCATAACGGGCAGCTGGACCGCAGAGTATTTTTAGGGGGCTAGATAAACCGTTTAGAAAAGATACAAGCTCATTGGGGCTGACAGGAAATCCAGAGAGATATCTTCCTGGGACAGACATCCCAGCGATAACTACGATTATGTCAGATTCTGATAAAACATCTAACAGTGATTTATCATTCCTTAACTGATCAATTGTTACATAAAAAATCTGTGCAAACTTATCAACACCCCAAACTGCACCGGC
>JAIWHQ010000134.1:0-3634 GCA_048629575.1 Thermoplasmatota archaeon
CCGATTATTGTTTTTTATTAGGGATTCCTGTACCTTTGACATAGCGATAAACCATGACTCCATTGCATAATACAGGAGAGGAGAATCACAGCGCCAACAGAATGGATACTCATGAGCATATTCTTTTACACCTTCTACTAGCCCCCTTTCTTCAAGATGTTTAATGATATTGGGGTCGGCATCCTTGACAAACTGTCCTTTCCAAAGAGTAACCTCATCCTTGAAGGTACCGTCAAGTTTAACCAGTTGTATAACAGGTAATCCGTATTTTTTACCAACGTTATAATCATCTTCACCAAAAGCAGGAGCGACGTGAACAATACCCGTTCCATCTTCCATAGTTACGAAATCTGCACAGATAACATACCATGCCTTTTTGTCAGGTTTGTAATAATTAAATAATGGCTCATATTCAATATTTTCAAGTTTTTTTCCAGAAAAACCGTCCAGTAACTCATACTCCTGTCCTTTCAACAAAACTGCTGCACGCTCTTCAGCAAGAATCAACGTTTGTCCATTGTAACGTACCTTTATGTAAGTTTGATCGGGATGAACGGCAAGTGCTGCATTTGAAATAAGAGTCCAAGGAGTTGTAGTCCATGCTAGAAAATAAGCATCCTCTTTTTTAAGTTTGAATTTTACAAATATAGATGGCTCCTCAACAGTCTTATATCCTTGTGCTATTTCATGTGCAGAAAGCGCCGTTCCGCAACGCGGGCAATAAGGAACTACTTTATGTCCATGATATAATAGTTTTTTTTCCCATGCCTGTTTAAGAGACCACCATACGGACTCTATATATTCATTTTTTAGTGTGATATAGGGATTGCTCATATCAAGCCAGAACCCGATACGATCGGTTATATCAACCCATGCAGCTTCATATTTGAACACACTTTTTCTACATTTTTCATTAAACTTTTTGATGCCGTAATCCTCAACAGCTTGTTTATCTTTGAGTCCTATTTTTTTCTCAACTTCTATTTCCACGGGTAGGCCATGTGTATCCCATCCCGCTTTTCTTTCTATGTAATATCCATTCATTACATGATATCTTAGAATTAGGTCTTTCATGACCCTTGTGAGGACATGACCAGGATGAGGAAGACCATTGGCTGTTGGGGGCCCCTCTAAAAAAACATAGGGTTTGCACCCTTTCCTCAGTATGACAGATTTTTTGAATATATCATTCTCTGTCCAAAATTTCTGAATTTTTTCTTCGAATTCCTTTGGAATATATTTTTGAGGGGGTGATTTAATCATTGTTTTTCACCAGATTTAGAGGGATTTTAACCTTGAAGTGACACCCTAATGGCAAAAGCCCGTTAAAATTATTTCTATCAGATTTTGTTAATAACTGCGGATATCATCTGATTTCATGAATTCGCGAAGTAGAGACGTAGCATAGCATCCTTTCTTCAATTCAAATTTTAAAGTTAATGCAAGCTTATCATCATTCAGAGCATCATCATTTAATTCAAATCTAAGGCTATTAACAGAAGATAATAATGGACGTCTTAAACCTGACGAAGAAATATATGGAATTTCCGGTATGATAAAATCTCTAGGATCGACTCCTTCACCATCAATAATATTATGTTCGATTTCACCCATTTCTCCTTCTGAAAATACCGAATCGCTGCCAAATAAAAGACCACTTACAAATGCATTGCCTTTTAGAATTTGTTTATTTGCTTTTTCAATGTTCCTTTCTGTAATAATTATCGCATTTTCATCAATAATCCCTTTTCTTATGGGAAGAACAGCATCGCCAACAATCGCCTTATTTAAAGGCAACTTCCGTTTAATTCGTTCACTTAACATTCTGTTAAAAAGATATGATTGATATGCATAAACAAACATGGTCAAAAGATTCTTTGGGAGTTCCTTTAAAGCGCCAACGAAATCCTCTGGATCAATGACTAATTTATTCAGCATGGCTTTTTCAAAATTTAGATGATTAGGATAAGAATTCAATGCCTCCGAAAAGTCATATGTTTTTTGTAATCTATCTCTCAAATTATATGTTTCCTCATCCTCTCCTTCAATGGGATTTGCAATATAACTCATCACTGCCTTTTCAAAATCATCAAACACTATGTATCTTCCCACCACATGAGTAATTGGTCTTATAACACCAAAACGCTGAATGCCATAAAAATTAGGAAAACCACCATTATTATTTATAACAGAAATTACGTCTTGTATTTGTTCTGATCTAGTACCTCTACTGACATTTCTTACGATAATTTCGAATCTATTACCTAAAAGACAACCAATTTTGACAGGATGATCGGATTCATAGATGTTTTCTATATCAACATCTTTGATTTTTACTTTAGCTAAGTCATCTTTAGAAATATTGTGAAAAGACATTAGCCTAGTTGCCTTCGCCCGTTTATCCTTGGTGCCTGCAAAACCAACTCGTTTTCGTGAAATATGTAATCTGTTAGAAAGCTCTCTTACCAGCCCATTTGTCTCCCAGTTTGTAGCTGTGACCTCGGCAATCGTAAACCGCCCATTTTCTTTTTTTGAGGGGTATTTGGAAATCTCATTTACAATAAAATCCTCGGGCACTGTGCGGAGTTTTCCACCTATTCCCCCCGCCGATGTAAAAAAAGTTTCTATGCCTGTGTTTTTTTCAGCATCCAAAACAGACTTATATGTATTTTTTATGTGATGATTTTTATTCTCGGTTTTAAACATCTTACGGATTGCTAATATAGACACTCTTGAAAAAGTGTTTGCCTAACTTGAGTAAATAAGATACCTTAATGGTTGAATTTGCTTACAGCCCTAGTAATACTAAAGGGTCATTTTAGGTCAGGTAATTAGATGAGAAAAGGTTGATATATGAAAAATATAGAAATTGAAGAAAATCCCTTATTAACTGATCGTATTCAATTATCTATTTCTATTAATTTTATAACCAAGAACTGTAAAGATGGTTCTGTTAATATCGGTGGTTTAAGTGATCAATGTTATTATAATTCTGTTCTCACAGAGTATTTGAAATTAAAAAAGAAATATAATATTAGATATGATAGAATAAAATCACAATATTATATTGAAGTTCCTGAAGAGTGTTATAAAGACAAGTTTCCTTTTTGTGGTCATATCAGACTTAGAATGAATAACCCTTACACGATTACGACAGAGTTTAATTTTACCCGATTGGTAAGAAAATATGCTATGGAAACTGACAGTTTCGATAGTGACTATGATAAAAGCATTAGAGTAGCTGATGACAATTATATAAACAGAAGAGTTTGGGGAAAATGGGACACCCATCTAATAAAAAATTTGGCTGTTGATATACCGCAAATGGCATTTAATTTAGCCAGCCATATAATTACACAATATATCCCTGATTTTGAAAGAAGTTATGAAGTAGTGACGGTTAAACAAGTTGAATTCAACAAGGACTATTTTGTAGGTCATCATAAGTCAGCTGATGTTCTTCATCAACTGCCTCATCTTTGTTACTTAACTGCTTGTCAAAAAAATCAAGAATACTTTTAATCATACTTTTATGGCCGCTGTATTATCCATTACATCTGGAGTTTGTGACTGGGGAAACATCACCAGGTGATCGACATCCATTTTGATGCCTATTTTTTCATGCATAGAATGA
>JAIWHQ010000135.1:0-3616 GCA_048629575.1 Thermoplasmatota archaeon
TCCAACTGTAGTTTGTAATACGACACCAGTTACTGTATCAGTTGCCTCGCCAATGATCGCTGCATTTTTTCCAAGAGGATGCTTTCTCATGACAGAGAGAACGTCTTCTGCTTTTTCTTTCACAACACCCAAAACAACCTTTCCCTCATTACCTATCTCCAGAGGATCAATTCCGAGCATATCACATGCAGATACTACACCAGTTGGAATGGGAATGCGGTCTTCTTCAAGAATAATTCCAATATTTGACTTCTCGCTGAACTCATTTATTGTATTTGCAAGTCCACCTCGTGTAGGGTCCTTTGCTGAGACAACACCGCCTTCAATCATTGCTTTTTCCATAAGACCATTTATTGGAGCAACATCTGATTTTATCCTTGTATCAAAACCATAACCTTCTCTAAAAGAAAGAAGTGCGATACCATGTTCACCTATGTTTCCAGAGAGAATAATTTTATCTCCTTTTTTGAGATTGGAATCTATAAGCCATTTTTGGTTGAACGCTCTATGCCTTTTCACTTCTGAAATGTTTGCATCAAGAATCTTACTTCTTTTTCCTATACCGCTTGTGTTAATCATAAATTCCTGTATTGCTCCTTTTTCAACAACCTTTGTATCACCAGTAATTATCGGAACATCTGCATCTTCTGAATATTTGCCCATGCTTTTCACTATTTTTTCAAATGTTTCAGCTGAAAAACCTTCTTCGATGATAAACCCTGCAGAAAGCGCAAGAGGTTTTGCCCCCATCACAGAAACATCATTAATGGTTCCACAAACTGCAAGAGAACCAATATCTCCTCCAGGAAAAATTAGTGGTTGTACGGTATGAGAATCTGTAGAAAAAACAATATCATCAATGACTGCAGCATCATCAAGCATTGAAAGAGAGACCTCAGCAGACTTGAGTTCTTTTTTTACGAAATATTTCAAAATTTTATCTTTAATAAGAGTATCCATCAGTTCGCCACCTGCTCCTTGTGCAACTTTTATTTTTTCTGCCATATCTATAGTCTCCAGGTACGCTCCTTTTTTATTTCATGCGATGCCTAAGCTTTATTTATATTGTTCGGAGAGTTGTACAAATGCCGTACAATTTTTTTAGCAAGATTTTTAAAGAATTTATTACTCTAAGCATCGTTTGAAATACGATATTGTCATAATTGGTGCCGGACCTGCGGGTCTCTTTGCAGCACATGAAATAACTGAGAATAGCTCCCAAAAAGTATTGGTAATTGATAAAGGAAAAGATATCAACAGTAGACAATGTCCATCTCTTTCATCATTTGTTCGTTGCAGGGAGTGTAATCCTTGTAATATTTTATGTGGTCTTGGTGGAGCAGGGGGACTTTCAGATGGGAAATTAAATTTAAAACCCAATGTTGGTGGAAATCTTGAAGAGTTTGTCTCCACGCAAGAAGCAAATGAATTAGTATCAAAAGTGGACCGTTTTTTTACAGAACATGGAGCATCTGGAGAAACATATGGTGAAAACTCAGAAGATTTAGAAAAAAAAGCAGCAACCTGTGGCATAAAATTTATTCCCATACCTCAGAGGCATATCGGCTCAGATAGACTTCCAGCAATAATCTCTTCAATGAAAAATAGTATAGAACAAGCTGGCGCTGAATTTTTATTAAATACTACTGTAAACGAGATTCATCATTGCAATAACCATTTTGAATTACATATAGATGGTAAAGAAAATATTGAAGCAGAATATATCTTAGCTGCCCCTGGTAGATCAGGAGGTGATTGGTTGTCTTCAGAGGCAAACCGTTTAGGTATTCAGACACGATTTGCCCCTATCGATATTGGGGTTCGTGTAGAGGTCCCAGCAGTTGTGATGGAGAGCATCATAGAGAAAGCATGGGATCCTAAGTTTCACATCGTTACAGAAACCTATGATGATTTCATTCGAACGTTTTGCACATGCCCAAATGGGTTTGTCGTTATGGAAGACTATGGTGATTATATATGTGTTAATGGTCATTCGATGGCAGAAAAAAAATCTGAAAATACAAATTTTGCTTTTGTCACCAAAATAAAACTAACTGAGCCGGTAGAAAATACAACAGCATATGGGATTTCAATTGCAAAACTTGCAACAACTATCGGTGGAAAAATGCCTATTGTTCAACGATTAGACGATTTGAAAAAGGGCAGACGTTCAACAAGAAAAAGAATTGAAAAATCATTTGTAAAACCAACGTTAAAAAATGCAACACCTGGAGATATTTCTATGGCGTTGCCACATCGAATTGTTACAAATATTTTAGAAGGACTTGAAAAGCTTAATGAGGTAATACCGGGAGTTGCCTCTGATTCTACACTGCTATATGCTCCTGAAATAAAGTTTTCCTCAATGCGATTTATTGTTAATAATAATCTTGAGAGCAGTATGGAGAACTTTTTTGTTGCAGGAGATGGTGCAGGTCTTTCCAGAGGCATTGTTGCATCTGCTGCAACAGGCATCATTGCTGCAAGAGGAATTATGGATAAAAAACTGATGGGGTAATTTCTACCAGCAGCTTTATGAATCTTTTTTGTTTCACATTGATTATATGTGGGAAACATGGCAGGATCTTGTAATTGCAATTGTTGGCCTTCTCTTCGGGTTTATCCTTTTACCGTTACTTAGAGATGTGTGGCGTGGTGAATCCATTAATGTTTATACGGCAGGGTTAACAACCATGGGTCTTTATATTATGGCAGCAACATTTTTTACAATGAAGTTCTGGATTACTTTTATTGCTGAAATTTTTTCAGGGACAATATGGCTTTTACTGTTCATTCTTTCCATAATGCACAAAAAAAGAGGGGCTAAACAATGAATGACTTAGAAGATAATAGAGTAGCGCATCTCATTATGTGCATTGGAAATATAGACGGTGGAGATGACGCAATAGGACCATATATTGCCGACAAACTTATGCAAGAAGAAGGCGACTTGGTTGTATTGAATTGTGGAACTGTACCGGAAAACTTTACTTCTGTTGTTAAACAACATAATCCAAAAAATCTCATTATTGTTGATGCAGTTGAAATGGGTCTGGATGCTGGTGAGATACGAATTGTTCCAAAAGAAAAAATTGGTGTGATGCATATCAGCACTCATGGCATTCCTATTTCCGTTTTGATAAGTTATCTTGAACAATATGTAAAAAATATTACATTTATTGGGATACAACCAGAAACAATGTCCGGTGAGATCAGCGAAAATGTCAAGAAAAGTGGAGAAAGACTAGTAAAAATTATTAAAAACAACAGCCTGGGACGAATAAAAATATTACAATGATAGGAATAGAAATAGGCTTACGGCCTACACCCAGCACATAATACTTTCTTACGTTTCGTCTCTTCTATCAATCTTCAAAACATAAGATTTTGATTATCCTCATTGATGATATCAAACTCGGTTTGATTCATTTGAACAAATCGGGCTCCTCGTATCCATTTTTCAATATTTTCCGGACGCTTGGGAAATCTATTACCCAATTTATCGATTCCCATCACCAGAAAGTGAATATCCAGGTAAAGTTTGTCAAAATACTTTTTACTGAGTTTTTGAAATGCATTCAGGGAGAGATCCCAACCTGTAATCAAATTGACGATA
>JAIWHQ010000136.1:0-3505 GCA_048629575.1 Thermoplasmatota archaeon
AATATAGTCAATGTTCTTCTGAAGACCTTTTACAATGAAACTAATGCCTAAGATGATAAGAATCATGCTGATCAGGATGATAAGTCCTGCTTTAGGTGCTGATGATGTAAATTGACTGCCGATAAATGAGCCAACTGCACCAGTGCCTGCGATAAGAATGGCTGGTCTAAAATTTGATTTACCTTTTTTAAGAAAAATAAAACCTGCAATACCTCCAATGATACAATCAATAAGAAGACTTGTTCTTATTGCTTGATGGATAGGATACCCAACAAAGACAGTAAGACTAGTGATCATAGTAGACCCAGTTGTACCTGAGCCCATGCCAACAAAAACTCCACTACCAAAACCAGAAATGATGAGGATAATTAATTCAAGAAAGTAGTTTATCACATTATACAATATCGGGTTTTCTAGATAAATAGATTCTTGTTTTTTCAGATTAACTATTTCATCATGATTCTAATGACATTTGATAGATACTATAAGCTTTCTCCTGCATTCCTGATGCCATATAGGTCTCTTTAGCTTTACTATTGCTGTTATAGACATAGAGGCGGAGAACATCGACATTATTTTTACGAGCAGTTTTTTTTATAGCTTCAAAAAGTTGTGTAAACACGCCTTTTCGCCTCCAGGATTCATCTATGTATACACTTTGTAGCCACCAGACGTTTTTGTTATACCAATCACTCCATTCAAATGTTATCATCATTTGTCCAATGATGTTATTATCTTCTTCTGCAACTAAGTAAAAACCTTTTGTTTGATCAGATAGTAATGCTTTTACGCCTGCAAAAACTGTTTTATATTCAATAGTTAATTTTTCAGATTCTCTTGCAAGCAAAACATTATTTTTTGTTATTTTTTCAGCATCATCAAGATTTGCGTATCTAATTTCCATTGTAACCTGAGTTTCGCACTTAAATAAATATTAAGTGCCTTCAGCGGTTGTATTTTATTGAAGACAAAATGCAAACTACACTGAAGACACATCATCACATAAAGCCAAATCAGAATAAGACTTTTCCGATTGGAACCATCCAAACCGTTAAACACATTTTTGAAGAACTCAACCTCCCACCCGTCCTTGATGATCTTAAACGTAGCGGTCATCAACTCAGCAGGCTGGTCACCGGTCTTGTATCTTATAAACTGACAGAAGACCTTTCTGTCAGCAGATGCCATCAATGGATAAACAACAACCCATACCTTCTCAAAGAATTGCAATTGAATCCTTTTGGGAAAGATGCACCCTACCGCTGTCTTGAAAAAATAGGAACAAACAGACATAGCATCCTCCATCACATTCTTCACACGCTCAAAAACAATCATGGTGTTGGATTAGACATGGTGTTCATGGATTGGACCAGTATCCATTTTGAAGCTATGCTCTCAGATCTTATCAAATATGGATACAGTCGGGATCATCGACCTGACCGACCACAAGTCACCATCGGCCTAGCACAAGATCAACGATCACAACTGCCTGTTGGACTGAGCATTCAACCAGGTAACATCAATGATCAAACCCATTTCAAAAAGACCTATGAACAAATTAAAACTGGGTTAAGAACTGGGGCATGTCTTGTTTTTGATGCCGGTGCAACCGGCAACACCAATCTGGACTTACTTGTCTCTGATAACGTGAAATATCTTTCCAGGATGAAATTGAATCAAAGTGATGTCAACAAGCATCTCAACACGTTCATCAAAGATGAATGGATGCGGGTTGTAACAGGTAATGAAAATGAAGAGGTGTACGGGAAGAAGGTATTCTTTCCCAGTCGAACGAAATATATGTACTTTTCCCAAAATTTGTGTGATGACATATTGTTGAACCGGCGGAAACGATTGGAGCAAGAATATGATGAAGCACTGGATCTGCAGAAAACAATACAATCAAAGAAAAAACCACGGAAAAAATACCGGAACAGCAATCATTTCTTGCTCACTCATTTATCATATACATTTCCACTTACTGGGATGTCCCGGGAAGAGGCTATTGATCGTGCATTACGGCTTTCAATCACGGGTAAAGAAGGATTTTTTGCACTGGTATCAAATAAAGATTTCTCACTTCACGAAGCACTCAGCTTTTATCGTGAAAAAGATAGCATAGAGAAACTCTTTAACAGCATTAAAAATGAGATCCATATTCGCCCAACACGATGCTGGACACAGGAGGCAATCTATGGATCCATCCTCATCGTGTTCCTTGCTCAACTAGTGATCAGCATGCTCCGATATAAGCATGCCTCGTTACGTCGTGTTTCTACAAAATTTATCATGCAAAGCCTGAAAAATTTCGCACTTACCATCATTGTTGGCAAGGATGGACGGAAAAACCGTGTTTTTTCCAATTTCGATTGGATTAATACCCTTATTTTCTGTGAAAAAGACCCTGGCTGATATGTTTTTCAGCCTGTTTTCAGGCAGAAAACATGAAAAAAGATGAAGTGCGAAATGTTTTCTAATCAAAAAAAGAAGTAAAATTAGGTTTAGGTGAGAAATTCAGGATTGTAACGGAGAGAACAGATCACAAGTGCTTTAAGATTTTCGAAAAAAAGAAAAAGAGGAAGAAAGTGTTTTCTTTATTCAATTTTTGTGGTTCTCAATTCTCTTTTCAGGCATTGATCCATACTTTTTTGAGCGTCAAGTCCAAAGAGAAACGGTGCGTCAGATGCCCATTCTCTAAACACTTTGATTACGTCCTGTAGATCCAGATCATTTGTTCCAAACCAACTATTTTTTTGTATTTGTTCGTTATCAACGAAGGCAAATATTGTTCCCTTTTGATCTTCTTCTTTCCTCGGCTCAACGAAAATATTAAATGTTGATTGGTTGCCGTCTTTATCCTGTTTGTAGAAAACACAACTTGTAGCTGTTGATTGAAAAACACCATATTTATTTTTTTGGTTGATTGATAAATACCCCCTGTGAGTTTATAGGAAGTGTAAAGGATAAAACATTCTGTGTGTTGCAAAATGAATCCATTTTTACACTTCCCTCAATATGATAATGATTTACAGTTTAAAATGTTTTGTGTTAATGATTAACACACGATGAACATCTTCTTGGTTCTTTGGTTAGAAAAAATTTGAATAATTTACCTCATTGGTTTTTATTATTTTGGATTTTAGGTTTTGTAATATGGATAATAGTCACTTTTAATTTTCTTAATTTTATTATGTAATTAATTAGAATATAATATTTTTTTAATTTTAAGTCAAAATCCTTAATTTTAAGTCAAAACGTAATTTTAGGGCAAAGCCGTAAAAATATTGCAACATCTGTTATAAAATGATTTCTCTTCCGACGCACACATAGTCAATTTTGCCTAAGGATTTATTGTACGTAAACATTTATAGGGTAGGAAGCAATCTGGAACATTAGATTAATATCAAAACGCAGTCGAATGTGTTCGATGGAGGAAAAAAATTATGGCAGAAAAAACAACTGAAGAAGAAACAACAGAAGAAAGAAGAACAGATGAAAACGTAAT
>JAIWHQ010000137.1:0-3504 GCA_048629575.1 Thermoplasmatota archaeon
GAGATTTCCGATACTTTTCTTTTCTTTGTCTTTCTCTTATACTAGAATTACCTTCAGCAACATAATATCCAAAAAGCTTCAATAAATTATTAGAGATAGGCAGAGAATGCAATATTTCGTTTTTCTCATATTGTAATGTTAATTTTTCAGAGTTTGAGATATCAGAAAAGAATACATCTCCTTTATTATGAGCTCTTAACATATTTTTATGAGGGAAACTTATTAGTATATCACCTTTTTTCAGATCCGACGTTTTTTTACAATAAGGTTTGCCAGTTTTTTTATTATAAATAAAAATTGAATGATCTGGTGTTAACGATAAATTTCCCCCGTTATATTTTACATTGTAAATTTTATCTGCTTTATGTCTATAAACCGCTAAAACCTTTGCAACATCAAAACTGGTTACACCTGGATTTTTAGATATTTTTGCACCAAATGTTGAGGTATCATATATTTTTTTAATTCCTTCTTCATCATCAAAATAGAATGTATCAACAAAGTCTTTTATTTTCACAACATTTGAAAATTTACCATTTTTTATAAAAACAGGTGTGTCTCCTGTAACACTGCCTCCCTGGAACCGGACGACATAATCTGCATTTTTTGAAAAATAATCAACAACCTTTCCCTTGCCTTCATCGCCCCATTGTGTCCCAATAATTAATGCCACCGTCATCTTATTACCACTCAAACGTCAATAGAAATGATGTACATAAAGATGATGACTATTTTTTTATTACATTGATATCGATTTCTGGTGGATTATCTAAATGTTTTTTTACTGCACAAAGACTTGCTGTTTTTACAATAGCTTTTTTGTAGTTTTCTGGAAAATCTTCCGGGACATGTATCGTTATAGTTATTTTTTCTATCATATGTGTGTCTTTGTTTTTTTCTAGCTTCAACAGGAGAGATATGTTGTCTGTTGGAATATTTCGTTTTTGACAAAAACTGAGAACATAGACTCCTGTGCATGTACCAATTGATGCAATAAATAATGAAAACGGTTCCGGAGCAGATCCTTCACCTCCTTCACGAATGGGTTGATCTGTTTTGATTGTAAAGCCTTTGTAGTCAGCATCTACTTTTTTACCACCCGGAAAAATAATCTTCATATCCATACGTTGATTCTCCAATTATAGCGTTAATATTACCCGGGACATGCAGTATAATTTTATCAATTTTTTCTATTATACAACTGTTTTGGATGGATACATTAAAAACTTCTTATTTTGTCCAATCTTGATTGCTAGTTTAAACTAAATAATTACGTATTTTCATATACCTTATCTGTAGAATTACTCTTACGAAGGTTTTATAATAGGTAGTCGATATCGCCAGACAAATGTCTATTGACTGGAACAGTTATCATCAAGTTGACTCGGAGCCTCGTTCAGATTTGGAACTGTTGAAAAGTGAGGTTGGACAGCATTTTCCTTTCTACGACATGAAATATAATGCTCACACGATGGCGTTTTTCTGTAGAATCGATGAAGGGACACTTGATGAAAATTTTGATTCTTTACGATTGTCTCTTTCAGATAAAGGCTATATTCCAATGCTTCGCTATGTAAAAGGAGAACACATCATCTATGTTATTAGGAAATCAAAGAAGAAAGAAAAACCAGTATGGATCAATATTTCACTTTTGATTGCAACAATAATCACAACATCTCTTACAGGATCAATTCTTCACATGGGCTACAATGATATATGGAATATTCCCCGTATTATGGATGTTTTTATGCCAGAAAACTTGTTTAACGGCATCCTTTTGTTTGCTTTTCCCCTCATGAGTATACTTTTCATTCATGAAATGGGACACTATTTCACTTCAAAAAAACACGGTATCGCAACGTCACTTCCATTTTTTATTCCAATACCTCCTATCATGCCAAGTTTCAACATAGGGACATTTGGAGCCTTAATTTCCAGCAGGGATCCAATGCCTAACCGAAAAGCGCTTTTCGATGTCGGAATATCTGGCCCTATTGCAGGTTTTATCGTAGCAGTTCCAGTAACAATAATTGGAATAATGTATTCACACCCTGCTCCTCTGATGGAGCCAGCATCTGGCGAGATTATACTTGGTGGGTCTATTCTTTTTACTTATCTGTCTACATATATTTTGAATATCCCTCTAGGAACCCCAATAGATCTCAGTCTTATTGCATTTGCAGGATGGGTAGGACTTCTTATTACATCAATTAATCTTCTCCCTGCAGGTCAGCTTGACGGCGGGCATATCTTCCGGGCGTTTCTTGGAGAAAAACAAAAATGGGCAGGATGGATCGCAGTCATGATCATGATTTTTACCGGCTGGTTTTTCTTTGCGATCATCATTATGTTTATGATGGGAATGCAGCATCCACCGCCACTTAATGATGCAACCCCTCTTGATATGAGAAGAAAACTGTTGTTTTTTATAGCCATTATCATCTTGGTATTGTGTTATATTCCTTATCCAATTGATATTGTGTGAACTACCACCACTGAAACCATAGATTTCAAAAGCGGCTTCCTAATTCAACGACCGTACTCGCCAAAACTGTTTCCAGTCTTGGTGGAGGTACAATCTCCAAAGGCGTAAATTCGGACAGTCCCTGCCCTAATTGTTTCAGACCTCTCTCTAAAATATTCAGAGAAGCGTTATAATCTCTGTTCAGAGATTTGCCATACTTATATATCTGTGACGTGTAACTCGGGTCAATTTTGACCATTGTCTTACCAGCCCATTCTGCCTTGTAAGACAAAATATCAAAGAATTTTCTCCAAGATACATCTAATGTATTACGTCTCATATGACGCTTAATCCGTTTTGTTTTCTCTTCATTGCCAATGGCTTTCAACATGCCCGTTATGTTCAAATCTTCAACGCTGATGAAATCAAACATATCAACATAATGTTTTGCAACCTTGTGACAGAAATCAGCACGCTGATTAGCAACCTGTTCATGCAGTTTTGCAACACGAACAGCTTGTTTTCTACAGTTGTTTGATTTCTTTTCAGATTTTGACAAACGTTTCTGCCTATTCTTCAATCGTTTCAAAGATTTCTTCAGGTACTTCGGGTTTTCAACGATTTTACCAGTAGTATCTGTAAGAAACTCTGTGATGCCCATATCCATACCAACAATCTTTTTAATAGGGCTTTTCTGGACAACTACATCTTCTTCTTCAACTGTTATACCGGCAAACCATCTTCCAGAGCCATATCGTTTGATAACGACCTGTTTGATGTTACCATCAAAACTTCGATGCATACGCATGGGAATATCTCCAACTTTGGAGATATGCAACTTGTTGCATCGTGTGTTTGTTGAAATGATTTTGAAGCCACTCTGGTTGTAATGTATTGTTTTGAAACCAGCATTACTTTTGAAACGGAGTTTACCAACATGTCTGCCTTTCTTCTTAGATTCAGATAATGCTTTCAGGTTGGAAAACAAACGATAGGTCTCATGCTGTAATGCTTTTGAATAAACACCTTTCAAATGGGGA
>JAIWHQ010000138.1:0-3481 GCA_048629575.1 Thermoplasmatota archaeon
GGAAAAACGGAATTGTGAAAACTGATGAAGAAAAAACTAGTCATTTCTCTTCTAATGTTGTGTTGCATATTACTTTCATCAGTTCAAACAGTGATTTCAAATGATGACTTCTCATGGTGGAATGATAACTGGTCATATCGACAAGAGCTACATATACCAATAGATACAAATCACGAACAGGCAAAGTATCAACCAATTGATACCCATATAGAATTTGAAAATATCTGTTGGGCACAAAGCGAAAAAGAACACTCAATTAGAGTTATCTTCCAAAATGAAAATAACCATGTGGAATTAGAATCTCAGATATATGAACTAAATTATTCAGATAACACTCATGTTAAATCATGCAATCTTGTTTTTCTCATACCGGAAGAAGCAACAGGCGATGAACACTATTACATCTATTATGATGACAAAGAAAAAACAAATCCAAATTATTCAGATCATGTTGAAATCGAAGATTCATATTACCATTATGAACCAATTCCGGGCTATCCATTTGAATCTAACTACTACAAAATAACAGAAGGTGAATCTATCGTCTACGCTATTGCCCAAGGAGGAAAGTTTATGGGAGGAGGCATAGCACAGCAGGTAACAAAACTTAAACCTAAATCAACTGATGTACTGCCAAAGAGTGGGGAACTATTTGCATCCTTTGATTTTATGTATTACTATGGTCAGGAGTTAGATGAATACTCCGGGTCAGTTGACCAGCTTGTCTCCAAAGAAATCCTGCTAGATGGAAATCTTATGGTTAAATGTAGAGTTGTCAGTCAGTCCTCTAGAGAAGATGTCAGAACCAGTGTCATCTATACATATTATCATTGTCCCATGGAAAATAAACGAATATATGCTCAGGTTAAACATGAAGTTTTAGATGAATTTACTGTAGCGATAGGTCCAGAAGTTGAAGGGTCCATCGCAAGTTTTCAATGCGGAGGTCTTGAAAGCAATTCAATAAAAGATTTGAATTTCGGCAGGATCTATCCCTATTTTCACGCATATACTGAAAAAAATACGGTAGTAGAATATGAGTTAGATCCTGATCCTGAAGCTTCAGCGGGTCCTGGAACCTATGCAGATACCATGGTAATAGCTGCTGAAGACGATATTGATCTTGGAGAAAAAGCATGGATATCCTATGATGAAGGAGAAACAGGTGTTTCTCATGGACTCATTCTGAATTCAAATAGTGTTGTTTCTTCAGGGACAGATGAACGAGACGGCGTTCAGTTAAAACTACGTGAACAGGATTCAACAGATCTTCCCGGTCTTGAAAATAATATGGTGTTTGCTCAATTTGGAAGAAACTCATATGAGACCGGAGCTCCACGTGATTTAGTTGTTCCCGATGATCTCATTGTAGAATTTGATGCAGAGTTTTTTTCATCAAAAACAAAAGGATACACCATTATCTCTAAGGAAACTGAGATATTCCAGAGCCTTGTGAAACTCAAACCATCATATAGCAACGAGTTTGACGAAGAAACCGAAGAAACCGAAGGATACAAACTTACTGTCTTTGTACACCTAATCTCCTCATTTCCTATGGGATCTGCTTTTTCTGTTCTTTTTGGTAGGAACCTTTCTTATGTTAGTGCTGAGTTGTATAAAGAAGATGAGTTCATCATATCAGGTGCCATGGGAAGACTCCTGTTAAAACCGCTTCCTGATCTTTCTGAGGCGAACATGATTGAGCAGATTGTAACCGTTTTTTCCTCATTTGATTATAGAAACTTGTCGTTTGTCAAAAAAATTTGTTTTCAAAACCTGCAACCTGGCAGATACGTTGTCAAAATATACAAAGAAAACACTTTTTTCGGGAGAGAACGAAAATATGTTGGATTTCAGATAATTGATGTCAAAGACGATACAAAAACAAGGATTTTCTGCAGACCAGAAGGATCAATACAAGTCTCTGTCGTTGATCAAAATGATGCTGGTGTAGCTGATGCCAATGTTGTTTTACTATCTGATGATGTTGCAGTAGCACAAGGCATCACTGATGAGCAGGGGCGGGCAAGTATTACTGTACCAGTTCACTTGAGGAAAAGCTATGATCTAAGAGTCTACTATAACGGTTTTATCGTCTATGAAGATGATGTTAGATTGCCATATCGTAGAAGCATTATTCCCATAAAAACGCCTGTAGATATCCAGCGGTATAGCTTTGCACTTACTGTTCATGATACTTGGGGGCTTGTCCCAGAGATAAAACTTACACCCATGCTTACAAGTAGTGCGATGGATGAACCAACAACACTATCAACAGAAAAAGAAGCTGGCGGGTGGTATCTTTTTACAAATCTACCTCCAGCGTTGTATCAGCTAACACTGCAATATAAATCGTTTACCGTACAAAAAGACGTACAAATTCCCTCTGAAGATGTTGATGTCGTATTTCCTGCCGAATTTTTTATAAAGATAAATATCTTGGACTCTCGAGGTACAGTTGTTAAGGACGTCAAGGTAATCATATCAAGAGGCGGTAAAGAGGTGGAGGGGCAAAGCAATTCGTCTGGTGTGACGTTTTTGCTTCCACCTGGGGCGTATACTGTTAAAGTCTATAATGAGAATGATCTTATTGGTGCAAGAAAAATCAACGTGTTTAGCCAGCGAAGCTTTGATATTATAACAGCAACTGAGCCTCTGTTTTCCTTACTTGTTACTGTTTCTGCTGTTGTTTTTGCTTTGATAGGTTTGATTTTTACCTACATAAAAAAAGATATTATGTATTTTTTAAAGATACTTGCAGTCTCACTAGTTCTTATTGCAGTTGTTTCTCCATGGTGGATGCTACAAGGATCAACAACTTCTGTTGAAACATCAACAACAATGTATCTTACACCACTTGAACTAATTACAACAACTACTACTGCAGATGTTGTTTCAGGTGAACTTGCGTTTCTACCTGAACTCTTTATTGATGTAGTTTCTCTCATACCAATATTTACTATACTTGCATGTCTGTTTATTCTTTCAAGTATATATTTTAAGACGAGAGGGACAAAACTCTACCTATCATTACAGCTTTTGACTATCCTTATGTTAATAGGTTCAATTCTTATATTTTCAATAGGTATGAGTGCGTTGGCAGAAGTTGGAATTGGTAGCTTTATTGGAGAAAGAAATCTTGAAGTCAGTATTCCTGGTGAAGAGGTCGCTGCGACAGTATTATGTAGCTGGGGACCAAATGTTGGGTTCTACTTGTATGTGATCTCAATAATTATGATTGCATTAATTATTATCTATGATGTAAAAAAGATAGTTAAAAAGAGGAGATAAATTTACTTTTTGATTTTTATCTTCTGTTTCTCTTGAGCACGTTTTATTTTTTCAAGTGCTATTTGTTTCCTGCGTTCTGATTCAGCAGATCTTTTCTGAATAGCTTTGTATTGATCTTTGACTATTTCAGGTGTCTCTTTAGGTTTTTCTTCTTTTTTTTCTTTGGTTTTTTCTACTTTCTTTTCTGGTT
>JAIWHQ010000139.1:0-3414 GCA_048629575.1 Thermoplasmatota archaeon
AAGAATTTATCAAACTAGGTCAAAAAATGGAGGACTACGGTGCTTCTGCAATAGAACTGAATCTCAGCTGCCCTCACGCAAAAAAATACGGCCTTGAAGTCGGCTCTGACCCAAAACTAATAAAAATAATCACATCCTCTGTAAAAGTAAATGTCAACATCCCTGTTTTTGTTAAACTCTCGCCAAATGTTACAAATATCTCTGAACTTGCAAAAGCAGCAGAATCCGGAAACGCTGATGCAATAGTAGCTATTAACACAGTGAAAGCAATGAAGATCGACCTAGATCTCAGAAGGCCAATTCTCTCAAACAAAATCGGTGGATATTCAGGACAAGCAATCAAACCAATAGGCATTCGATGTATCTATGAAATAGCAGAACATGTTGACATCCCAATCATTGGAGTCGGCGGGATACTAACTGGTGAAGACGCAATAGAATACATGATGGCAGGAGCATCTGCAATACAAATCGGCGTGGGAATATACTACAGAGAACTTGATATTTTTAATAAAATAAATAAAGAAATAGAACAATGGATGGATAAACATTCATATAAAAAGCTATCAGAAGTAATTGGAGCAGCTCACCTATGAACATCCCAAAAACAACAAAAATACTAGATATACGAAACGAGGCAAAAAACGTAAAAACAATCACTTTCAAATACCCAAACAAATCTAAACCTGGTCAATTTTTTATGATATGGATACCAGGTGTTGATGAGATACCAATGAGTGTATCCTATTTAGACAAAGACATCAAAGGAATAACGTTTAAAAAAATTGGAGAC
This sequence comes from Thermoplasmatota archaeon, assembly GCA_048629575.1. Lineage (GTDB taxonomy): Archaea > Thermoplasmatota > E2 > DHVEG-1 > DHVEG-1 > JAUWYM01. The sequence goes on from JAIWHQ010000139.1 coordinate 794, forward strand.
GCAACATCTGCTCTTTACAAGTTAAAAAAAGGAGATAACATCGGAGTCAGAGGACCATACGGGAACGGATTTCAACTAAAAGGAAAACAAGTTCTTTTTGTCGGCGGAGGAACAGGCATAGCAACCATTGCACCAGCAGTTGAACACACAGTAAAAAACAAAAATGAAGCAACAGTAATTATTGGTGCAAAAACAAAAGATGAACTCTTTTTTGAAGATCGATTGAAAAAATGTGGCGCCAAAATACTTGTCTCAACAGATGATGGATCAAAAGGATTCAAAGGATTTGCCACAGATCTAGCCCAAGATATTCTCAAAAAAGAAAACATTGATTCCATTATGACCTGTGGACCAGAACAGATGATGAAAACATTACTTACCTATAGTAATAATATATCTTTTCAAGCATCACTAGAGCGATACATGAAATGCGCATTAGGCATCTGTGGACAATGTTGTATCGGAGAAGGCCTACGGGTATGTATGGATGGTCCTATATTTGATGGGGAAACATTAAAAAACGTAACTGATTTTGGTGTTTATAGGAGAGATTCGGCAGGTAGAAAAGTCCGATTTTAGGATGAAAATATGATATCAAGAAAAGCTACTGTCTTAATTGTATTACTTGTAATTATTTCTCTTCTTCTGATTTCCCTCTCGCTTCTAAGTATTTTTGTTCCAAAATCCAATGTGTGGGCAAGTAGTGAGACACAAATTGATAAACTCCATAACCTAGGCTTTGATGGCTCTGGAGTAACCATCGGCATTGTGGATACTGGCGTTGACATCCTTCATCAAGAATTTGAAACATCATCATTCACTGCTTGGTATGACTTCATCAATCAAAAAACAACATATTACGATGATGATGACCAAGGAACCCATCTTGCAGGTATTCTCGTATCAAAAGGATCATTTCAAGGGCTTTTCTCAGGAATAAATATACAAGGAATTACCCATAATGCAAAAATTGTGGTTGCAAAATCCATACCGCAAAATCAATATCTTTATGGAGGTGGAAACGACAGCACCATAGCTGACGGCATACAGTTTTGTATAGAAAACGAGGCTGACATCATCCTTCTCTCCATAGGTATGAGCCCTGAGGATGTAAACTTTGATAACAACAGTAAAACAACTGAGATGGTTAAACAAGCTATAGATATGGGTATTTTTGTTGTTGCTCCTGCAGGAAACGATAGACAAGACGACGATGGAGACGTTTGTTTTCCATCAATTCTTGAAAACGTTATATCAGTCGGTGCAATATCAAAAAGCAATTCTATATCATCTTTTAGCTCAAAAGGACATCAATACCCCTGGTCAATAAATCCAAATAAAAAACCAGAGCTTGTCGCACCTGGAGAAGAAATACTCTCCACAAGAAGTAACGGAGCATACGGACGACTCAGCGGCAGCTCACAAGCAGCAGCATACGTCACAGGAGTTATTGCATTGCTTCTTGATGCATATCCAGAATACAAACATGATGGATCTAAAAACCAAAACGAAACAACAATACACCTGTTTAAAGAAATACTTGCAAAAACTGCAAAAAAGATAGGTAGCTTACAAGATTCAAGTAACGAATATAGTCATGATGATTCCTATGGCTATGGACTTATTCAGGCATTTGAAGCATATAAAGAACTCGCGAAATATTAAATTGAGGTGAAAAAATGGGTGTGTACTCAGATCAGATAAATATTAAGACAGATGGAGAAGTAGACATAATAGATATCACTAGGGAAATTCAAAACAGCATAAATAAATCAAAACTAAAAGACGGTATTATTTGCATCTTTGTACCAGGATCAACCGGAACCCTCACAACAATTGAGTATGAACCAGGTCTTATGAAAGATCTACCACAAGCGCTGGAAAAGATTGCTCCTAAAGGAATCTACTATAATCATCATGAAACATGGCATGACGATAACGGACATTCACACGTACGAGCAAGCCTTATGGGGCCGAGCATCACCGTTCCCTTTAGAAACAAAAAACTTATTCATGGGACATGGCAGCAAATCGTCTTTGTAGAACTAGATACAAGCCCTAGAAATAGAGAGATAATCGTACAGATTGTCGGAGAATAACTACCACGTATTTTTATGTACTCTTGAATCGTCATATCGATCTACTTTACTGCTTTTTTCATCAGGATATCCTAAAGAAATAACTGAAAAAGGAATTATATGCTCAGGGGTTTTGAACAATTTCTTCAAATTTTCAACTCGTTCCTCTCGCGGATACACGCCAAGCCAGCAGGCACCAAGTCCTTTCGCATGTGCAGCAAGAAGCATATTTTGTGTAGCAGCTGAACAATCCAACATCCAATACCCTTTATGTTTTTCCTGACTAAGATCTCCGCAGACAAGAATTGCTTTATCAGCATCCGAAAGTATCTTGCCATTTGGAAGAACATTAGGGAGTTCATCAAGGATTTTTCGATCATCAATAACAATAAACTGCCATGGCTGTTGATTACCCGCAGAAGGAGCACTAACCCCTGCATCCAATAGTTCTTTTATCAGCTCATCAGGGATTGATTTCTTCGTATATTTTCTAATGCTTCTTCTTGTCAAAATAACATCCTCAGCATCCATATTTTCACCAAC
>JAIWHQ010000140.1:0-3292 GCA_048629575.1 Thermoplasmatota archaeon
TGATGTTTGCATTAATAAGATCTTCTATGACAGTTATTGAGTCACAAACAGGCAATCCTGTAATCTTGTCTATATTGAATTTTTTTACAAGATTTATTGCCATGTCTCCTATTCTTTCGGTGATTTTTCCTTTCTCTGAAAACTCCGCAATTTCTCTAAACAATGTTTGCGATAGTTTAGATAAGTCAAATGTAAAGTTATATGACATTATATCATCTCATTATATTATTTTGAATATGGATTATGCTGTAATGTTCCATATTATAAAAACATTATTATACAATTATTATCATGTTTTGTCTCCAAAAATGAAATTACCATGTTTTTCCTAGAAAGCAGGTTTTACGTTGAAAAAAGGGATTTTTAAGCAATTATTGCTCCTTGTTCTGTAGGAGAAAATGCAGAAGGTCCAGTTCGGGAGAAAAACAATAAAAAAGAATGGTTACAAACTCATTTGCTTTTCACTAGATCCATAGGATACAAGCATATTCATGTATATCAAGGTATGGACGTCTTTGTTCCCCTTATAATCTTAGATAAAATTGATCGGACACAGTGTATTCAGGCATCCAGTAATCAGCGGGTTCTTATGGAATTGTGTTTTTTATTGTGTTAACCCTATGTAATGCTTATATATCTGCAATCTGTTTGTCCCTTGGGAGCGTAAAGAAGACTAGTTGAACATGAATTATGATGTCGTTGTTGTGGGTGCTGGTCCTGCTGGCTCAACTGCTGCAAAATTTCTTTCAGAAAAAGGAATGAAAGTTCTTCTTATCGACAAAGACAAATTTCCACGAGATAAACCATGTGGTGGTGGAATCTGTGAACACATCACCAAGTTTGATCATATTCGAGAAAAGATAGAAAAGGGTCCAAGCGATTTTTTGGATAGTATATGTATAAGGGGCAAAATCGTTTCACCCTCTGCACAGCATACAACTGATTATTTGAGTGAAACACCACTTTTCTATAATGTTAGAAGGAAAAAATTTGATTATGAGCTTGTTCAATTTGCTATTGATGCCGGTGCAGAAGTTTTAGAGAATTGCAAAGTAAAGGAGGTTTTCACGACTCAAGAAAAAGCAGTTGTAAAACTAGCAAACAGTAGAGAGTTCATCTGCAAAGTCATTGTTGGAGCTGGGGGTGCTTATGATGTTGTCGCAAACTATCTAAGAAAGAAAGAGAGATTAAGGGAGAAACAGGGTAAGGATTTTGGAATGGCAGTTGTTGAAGAGTTTGAGGTTGGAGAAGAGTTCATAGATAGAGCATATGGTAAGGAAAGGACATCAATGATCAATTTGAAACATGCAAACCTAAATGGCTACGCTTGGGTCTTTTCAAAGCACGATATTCTTAATATCGGCTATGGGGGATTCAATGATGAAATGAAGAAGATTGATATAAAAAAGGAGTTTAAAAATTATCTTGATTTCTTAAAGAGGAACGGGTATTTACCAAAGTGGATTGAGTCAAAAAAATTAAAAGGGGCGCCTGTCCCATTCGTAGGAAATATAAAAAAGACGTACACCGATCGAATAGTTATAGTGGGAGATGCAGCAGGTTTTGTTTCACCTTTAACTGGAGAAGGCATTTATTATGCAATGGATTCTGGAAAAATTGCCTCTGAAGTAATATCTAAAGCTTTAGAAAAAGAAGATTTCAGTGCACAATCCCTTAAGCCCTACCAAAATATCTGGAGGAAGAGATGGGGAAAGGACCTAGAGGCTTTGAGATTTTTTCATAGAATGCTTATGAAGTGGCCTGAAAAATTTGTGAAATATGGAAGTAAAGATGAAAAATTGAAAAAGATTTTTATCGCTCTCTTTATTGGAAACATGAACACAAGCAGAATGAAATGGAAGATTATTTCAAGAATAGTAATGGATTTCTTCGTTTATGATGTATTTAGAAGGGGATAAAAAAACTATATTCGGATGTTTGACATCCGAAAAACAGGGTTTATAAATGAATGTCTGTTAGGTCGGAATCTAAAGTTTTCTCAACCTAATTTTGTCAATACTGACTATCTCTAAAAGATGCACGAAGATGAAATCGATCTACTATGTACTGATTTAATTATTTCTTTTCTAGGTGGGCTTTAATATAGGTCCGTGTGACGCGGTAAATGAATGCCCCGATAACTGCAAACTTTGCAGATATATCTTGTAATATATCCAGTTACTATTCGCTTTCCTAACGTTTCCTGATAGGTATTTTTACTCCCGCATTTTAGACAAGCAGTGATTTCTATTTTTCTGCTCTCGACACAAGATGACATTGTTGGTAACTTACATCGTTCTCGGCTGTGGCTAATCATTGCCGATTGGTTTTTGTGGGGAGGTGTTAAAAAACCGGATATTATACAGAATTTAGGAAAACTATGGACGCAGAAGAAATAGAAATTAAAGACATCGATGACAGAGGCATGACAACAATTACCACGAAAAAACAAAAAGATTTATACAATGTGATTGCAACGTCAAAAAAGTACAAAAACCGCTACTTGAAGCACAGTTATCGGGCAATTAAGAGTAAAAAAAACGCAGTAGCATATGTTATACTTGATGGAAAACCCAGAATATTGAAATGGTTTGCTCCAGGGTTTACGAGACAAATGGATGTGGAATATTCTACGCTCAAGAAAGGATCATCGGCTCTAAATATACCAATTTCGTATGAGAAAGATTCAGATAATAATGTTCTGATAATGAATTACATCATGGGAGAAAATCTGTGTGATGTACTCAACGATGAAAAAACTGTATTTAGTGAGAATCAAAGAATCATGGTTTTATTAGCCGATTGGTTTGCACGGTTTCATAAATCTTTCAAAACAGCAGATCAATTCTATATACGCGGAGATTCAATTCTACGGAATTTTATACTTGCTGATTGCATATGGGGCGTTGACTTTGAAGAATTTAGGGTGGGAAAACCCGTCGAAGATATTGCCGGTATGTGTTCTTCCGTTCTTAGTACTGATCCTATGTTTACTTCTGAAAAATTTCAGCTCTGTAAAACGTTTATTACGGCATATGGAGAGTCAGTTAAGTGGAATCTTGAAAATATAAATGAAGAAGTTGCATATGCATTACTTGAGACAATGTGTAGAAGGGGTGACACATTATCAAAAAAGGACGCTGATAAGATAGTTAAAAGGATAAATTTATAAGTGGTTTTCCATATAGTTTTCAATATGGAACGTAAACTTAGAGAGATCAATGGCAGCTATGTTATCACTATTCCAAAGCAAGTATGTGATTTATATAACTTTAAGCCGAATGATAGGTTT
>JAIWHQ010000141.1:0-3239 GCA_048629575.1 Thermoplasmatota archaeon
ATGAGTGAGCCACATTTTTTAGCGAGAAGGGAGGTGAAATAATAAATCGCTTAGTTTTGTTCAATAAATGAAATCTCAAAAATGAAAAGGAGGTATTGCTATGTCGATGAAGAAGGATATGAATCTGCTATGGAACGGTTACAGAAATGGATTGAAAATGTCAATGAATCTGATATATCCTCTTTTAAAAAAGTGGTTAAAACATTGAGAAGGTACTCATATGGAGTCCATAATTACTTCAGATATCATATAACAAATGCTGGAAGCGAAGGATTCAACACAAAAATCAATATCATTAGAAGAAAAGCATATGGATTTTGGGATCTTGAATACTTCAAATTAAAGATATTTCAATCATGTGGTGTTATGAGATTAGATCCTACCTAAAAACGGAGAAGAGCCGATATTATTAATCATGATTAAATGATATCATAATATCCATCTGAAATGATTATTGTCTGCGTCAGAAGAATAAACTGTCACAGTTGTTATCTGTTTTTATCAGACTATCTGATTTCTTGTTAACTCGCGGAATCAGTTAGTGAAGTAGTCCCATTGAATTAAGTTTTTCTGATAGGTCTTGTACCGCTATTGATACATCCTCTGTGTTTCTTCCGCCAGTACATACAATTTTACCAGAACCAAAAAGCAACATAACTACCTTAGGTTCTTTTACTCGATAGACAAGCCCAGGGAATTGTTCTGGCTCGTACTCTACGTTTTCCAATCCAAATGCAACGGCCACCTCATCAAGGTTAAGCTCCCCACCTAAATCTGCTGTTGCAACCATATTCTGGACAACTATATCAAGAGTCTTATGTACTTTTACACCTAGTTTTTTTAGTTTATCTGCTATTATGTCAACGGTCTTGCGTACATCTTCAATGTTTTTTGCGCCAGTACAGTTTGCTTTTCCGCTTCTGAAAAGAAGTGTTGCTGTCTTCGGACTGCTTAATCGATAGACAAGCCCGGGGAATTGTTCTGGCTCATATTCAGCTTCTTCTAAAGATGTTGCTATTACATCTAAATCTAATTTCTCTGCAAATATTGTAGATGCTACAATATTTTCAACTTTTACTTCTATCATATAATTTCACCTTTTTATTAATATTTTTACCTGTTAGGGAGTACCGTGAACAAACCGGTACTTTAAATACTATTTCATCCAAAACTACGTTATGCACTAGTTATTTACATTCTTTTCTTTTTATATTTCTCCTCTGTTGCTCTCAATTTTTTATGGAGTGGTAATGAAGTGGGCTTGTATCGTTTTGACATTTTGACACAATACGTTTAAATACCGTGAGTGATAAACAATAGCATGCTTGGAGTGTTTTGTAAAAAATGAATGGAAAATGTGTAGATAGATTGATTGGCAAATACTGTAAAATTGTTACAAAAGAACCTGGAGAAAAAAAAGCAACTGTTGTTACCGGCATCGTTAATGAAATTGATCATGAAGCGGGATTCATTATGATCGAATCGAGTCAAGGTGTAGGCTGCTTGAATATAAAAACAATAATTGCGATAAAACCAAAGAAAAAACTAAGATTCCAATGACGTTGCTTTTAAAAAACAGTATTGGTGCAAGATTTTGATTATTAGGGAAATATTGTCTATAAAATAATGATTAGCTTTTATTATGATGTGATTTTTTTTCAATGGTCACACTAGATTATCGACAAGTTCTTCAATTTCTACTTTACCAAAAAACACTTTTGCAATTTCATAAAGATCCATATCAACTGTTTTTAACTTTGAAACTGCCTCTTCAAGATCCACAGGAACGATTTTATTTCCTCTTAAGGCAACCATCTTACCATGGTTCTCATCTTTTAACAATTCAACCGCGGCAATACCGAATCTTGTTGCAAGAACCCGATCATATGCAGTTGGTGTACCTCCACGTTGCACATGTCCAAGAACAGTTACTCTTGTTTCAACACCAAGTCTTTTTTCTATTTCCTGTCCTAAAAAATTACCAATGCCACCAAGTCGTACGTGTCCAAAAGCATCTTTTTTTTCAGAAAGCGTGGCAGGTTTATCTACCGCCTTTGGTTTTGCACCTTCTGAGGCGACAACAATACTAAACGTCTTTCCACTATTGTATCGTGCTTTAAGGTTTTTACATACGAGATTTAAGTCAAAAGGTTTTTCGGGAATCAGTATTTCATCTGCTCCTCCAGCAATACCGGATATTGTTGCAATCCAACCGGCATGTCTTCCCATGACTTCAAGAACAATGACTCTATGATGTGATTCGGCTGTTGTATGAAGTCTATCTATTGCTTCAGTGACAATAGAAATTGCTGTATCAAAACCAAACGTATAATCTGTTCCGGAAATATCGTTATCAATTGTTTTTGGAACACCAACAATAGGAATTCCCATATTATAAAGCTTCAGTGCGACTCCTAATGTGTCTTCCCCGCCAATTGCAACGATTGCATCGATTTTGAATTTCTTTATATTCTCAACAATTTTTTCAACGTCATCATGAGATTTAAAAGGATTTGTCCGTGAAGTCCCAAGAATAGTTCCACCCTTAGGTAGAATCCCTGAGACATGACGATCACTTATCGGAATCATATCTCCGTCGATAAGTCCTCTCCAGCCGTTTCTTATACCAATGGTTGCCCATTTATATCTCGATGATTTTCGTACAACTGCTCTTATTACGGCATTAAGACCAGGGCAGTCTCCTCCACCTGTTAAAATACCAACTTTTTTCATAACCCATCCATCCTACAGAGTTCTTTATCTTCTCTATCTTTTAATACCTTATGGTTTTTATTTTTTTATATTCCAAGATATCCACCCAAACCAATATCAATAAATACACCTGTTATCGCAACAACCCACACGAATGAAACAAAATAAAACAGAGTCATCAATATATGACTCCCCCGCAGGGTTCGTATCGTGAGTGCAAGCATAAAACAATGTATGATAATCACCAGAAATATAATGATAAAATTATTAGTGAAAATCTCAGGAGGAACGGTGCTGAGTATTGCACCGACATCAATTGTTGTGCCTTCAAAAGGACTACTTGCCATACTTTCAAGCATAATGGTGTTGAGATGCCGTGCAATTACAAGTGATGTATAGACACTGACGAGTTTTTCAACAGTATATGTATCGTTTTCAATGGCATCTATATTTATTTCTTCGGTTATGCCCGCTTTTTGCTGCAAGATATTTTTACTGACGGAGATCAATTTTTTATTCTTATATAC
>JAIWHQ010000142.1:0-3138 GCA_048629575.1 Thermoplasmatota archaeon
GGACGTGGGTAGAAGTGGTCGTCATCTAACAATGTTTGAGATGATGGGACATCACTCATTTAACAAAAACGTTGATGAGATTTATTTCAAGGAAGATACCGTGCGTCTTTGTGATGAATATTTTGTGAAACACATAGGGATACCACGAGAAGCAATTAACTACAAAGAACAACTCTGGTACGGTGGTGGAAACGCAGGACCCTGCTTAGAGGTACTGGCAGCAGGACTAGAAATTGCCACTCTTGTTTTCATGAATATGAAAGAAGATTCAGATGGGGATTTTACAATAGAAGGTAAAAAATATACAAACAACCCACTAAACATTGTTGACACAGGGTATGGACTAGAACGTATAGCATGGGTTACTCAGGGCACTTCTACTGTTTACGATACTGTGTTTCCTGAGATGCTAGAATGGTTAAAAAATCATACTAAGAATACCTCTGATACGCAGAGTATTTATTCTCTTGCAGATCATACTAAATGCTTGGCTTTTATGCTAGGTGATGGTATTGTACCATCAAATGTTAAAGCAGGATACCTAGCACGTCTTATTATCAGAAGATCACTTCGTTTCATGGAAAAACTTCAACTAAATGTTTCTTTGAAAGAACTCGTAAGTATGCAGTTGGATTTTCTTGAAAAAGAATTTCCATCACTTAAAAAAAGAAAAGAACAAATTGATGAAATACTAGACATTGAAACAAAAAGATACACAGAGACATTATCTAAAGGAGAAGGACTAGTTAAACGAATTTTGAAAGAAAAAGAAAACATTGATACAAATGAACTCATCACATTATACGATACACATGGGATGCCGCCTGAAATTGTGAAAAACATTGCAGAAAAAGAAGGTGCATATGTTGAAATTCCTGAGAATTTTTATTCGATGATCGCTGAACTTCACTCCCATGAAAAAAAAGAAGAAACAAAACAAGATGCGAAACAAGATTTGCCGGAAACCCGTGCACTTTACTATGAGGATCATTATATAAAGGAATTTGATGCAGAGGTTATTTGGAAAAACAACACAAGTAATGGTACTGAAATTATTCTTGATCAAACAGCATTCTATCCGGAAGGTGGTGGACAACCAGCAGATAAAGGAACACTCATCATTAATGGTAAAGAAATACTTGTTAAACATGTTGAAAAACATGGAAAAGCAATAATCCATTTAATAGATGAAAAACTAAATATTGGTGATAAAGTCCATGGACAACTTGATTGGGAACACCGATACATCCTCATGAGACACCACACAGGTACACATGTGATAAATGGTGCGCTACGTATGCTGCTTGGTGAACATATTTGGCAGGCTGGATCACAACTAGGAGTTAACGATGCACGTTTTGATTTTGCTCATTATAAGAATATAACAGAAAAGGAAAGAAAAGAAATTGAAGACTTAGCAAATAAACTAGTGCAAAAAGGACAGAATGTTGAGAAAAAAGTAATGGATCGGAATAGTGCTGAGAGAATATATGGTTTTAGACTCTACCAAGGTGGAGTTCCACCCGGAAACAGCATCCGTGTTCTTAACATACCAGGTATCGACGTAGAAGCCTGTGGCGGAATGCATCTAAACAACATAAATGAAATTGAAAAAATTCGCATTCTAAAAACAGAGAGAATACAAGATGGAGTAAACAGGCTTATTTTTGCAGCAGGTAAAATGGTTGATGTATACCAAGAAGAAGAAAACAAGATGTACAATCAAATTGTGAAAACTCTCAGCAATGTTTATGATATAAAAACACAGAAAAATGTCTCTGAACAACTAAAAGGTGTTTCAAAAATTTTCTCAGTACCAGTTGAACAAGTTGATAAAACGATAAAACGATTTCTAAAAGAAACAGAGGGACAAGAAAAAACAACAGTTGATAGTCTCATCGATGCATGTAACCATCTTTTCAACGAATGGAAAAAAACACAGAAAGACAAAAAGAAAGTATCATCTGGTGAGATTGAAAAACTTATGGATCAGGCAGAAACAATTACTGGAACTACAATAAAAGTTATCATTGCAAAAACAACGGGTGAAGGTACATCCATTGGTGGTGCAATAATAGAGGAAGGCAACTATGTTGTACATATTTTTGATGGAAAAAAACTTGTATCAATGGCCTCAGAAAACGTTGACATTGATCTAAGGGAAATCGCACCAGCGATCGGTAAAATTCTTGGTGGAAGTGGTGGCGGAAAACCAAAACTTACGCAAAGCGGTGGACCCAACCAAGATAAAGTCAAGGAAGCTTTAGAAAAAGCCAAGGAATTAACAATAGCCACATTGACTAACAGATAGTTTTCACTTATTTCAAATTCTGCTGTGGTAAGACATAAATTATGATGACCTCTTTTTATAAACTGGGCAATCCTTTGGGTCACCTGGAGTACATTCAAAATACTCCCCAGTTTCATAAAAATGTTCAAAGTTATCTAGCCATCTCGGCCCTTCTTTAAACTTTTGTACAAATTCAACAAATTTTGTTAACCGCTTCATTGTTTCTGGAGTCACAATATGTTCTATTTTACAGGCATCCTCATCAGCAGTTTTTTCAGTGATACCCAAAATCATGAGAAATTTCTTCAATGTGTCATGTTTTCTTTTTGTCTCAATAGCTATTTTTTTTCCTTTTGAAGTCAAAGACACCCCACTATATTTTTCATAATTAATATAATTCTCATCGCTTAATTTTTGAAAAATCTCTGTGACACTTGCAGGCGATATATCTAAAGCAGAAGCTATGTCATTAGTATGAACCTTTCCTGTCTTATCCTGCAATATATAGATAAGTTCTACATAGTCTTCGATTGTTTTTTTCCTCATATTATACTCCCAACAATACTAATTTTAGAATGAATCCCACGGTCACAGCGGTTCCTACCATTATAGCTGCTGACTTCAACATGTCTTTTATCCCTAGCTCTTTGACGAGAACTGCAAATGTAGCAACACAGGGAAAATAGATTGTAAGCATAGTGGTTGCAATTACTAGCTGCATTGGACTCATTCCTAATGGAAGTAACATACCAACAGCAAGATCCTTTCTTAGAAATCCAATTATCATAGAAACACCTGATTCACCAGGCAATCCAAATAGCCCTTGCATTACTGGCGACAGAACAGTT
>JAIWHQ010000143.1:0-3093 GCA_048629575.1 Thermoplasmatota archaeon
CCTCCAACAAGCAAATAGGCATTCCAATCTCCAAGATCATGTATGAATTGTAACGAATCATTTTCTGTTACTGCATCACGAAACCAATACCAAAGCACTCCCATAATCAGTAAAACAAATCCACAAATCATAATTATTATACTTAATCCAACTACATATTCTCTTAACAATGCCGTAATTTTTTTCATTTTTTTTCACCTCAATATGTTTTTGCAAACCTCATCCAAGTTTTTGCAGTCCCTCCACATACAGGACAGGAGTATTCGCATGTTAAATCATCAATAGGTTCTCCAAGTGTGTTTCCTTCCAGGATATTTTCAACTTCCATAGCGCAATCCTTGTTTCCACACCAGGGAATCTCAATTATTCCTTTTCTTTCTTTTGCTTCATCAACAGTTTGTACTCGATGCATGTTTTCATCAAGGAGCTTCTTTGCATTGGCAAACAAAGTATTTGCTATCAGATCCAGTTCCTCTTTTATTGTCTGCACTGCTCCTTCTTGATGAACTGATCTTTTTTCCCCTGAGTTTCTTTGAACAAGCACGATTTCTTTTTTTTCTATATCCCGAGGCCCGATCTCTATCCGTAATGGTACTCCTTTTAACTCCCAGTCGTAGTATTTATTCCCAGGCGTTATTTCTCTATCGTCTACATGTGATCGTATATTGTTCTCTGTTAGTTCTTTATGGAGTTTGTTGCAGACGTCTAGAACGGTTTTTTCTTTTCCTTTAAATATTATGGGAATGATTACTACCTGAATTGGGGCAACCTCTGGCGGCATCACTAGTCCCTTATTGTCTCCATGGACTCCAATGAGTGCACCAAGCAGTCGTTCGCTCATACCATAGGTTGTCTGATGACAATATCTATGTGTCCCCTCTTCAGTTTCATAGGAGATTTCATATGGTTTTGCAAAGTTATCCTTATATTGATGAATAGATCCTATCTGCAATGTTCGTCCTGATGGCATGAGGACATCGATACTTATCGTATAATATGCCCCTGCGAATTTATCCCACTCAGGTCTTATATTAAAAATATATGGAAGACAAAGCTTCTTAAGAAGTCTTTCTGCAACCTCTTTGTCTTCGTCAACTTGTCGTTCTGCATCCTCAAAATCAACATGGCAGGTATGTGCTTCGAAGAAATGGATTTCTCTGACTCTAATAAATGCTCTTGTCTGTTTTGTCTCATATCGAAAAGTGTTTACTATCTGAAAGATTTTTAACGGCAGATCCGAGTGTGAACGAATCCAAAGAGAAAATATTGGATACATTGCAGTTTCAGAGGTGGGCCGTAGAAGCCAACGCTCCTCAAGCTTGTTTGTTCCTGCATGGGTGATCCAGTAGACTTCACTTTCGAATCCTTCGATATGTTCTTCTTCTTTTTTGAAAAATGATTCAGGGATTAAAAGCGGGAAATATACTTCCTGATGATCTGTTTTTTCCATCTCAAATCTAATTAGACGATCAACGTTGTTCATCAACTTCCAGCCATATGGCCTCCAGACATTCATTCCTTTGATAGGATATCTTTTATCACAGAGATCAGCTAGTTCAACAATTTCGTTGTACCATTCGTTAAAATCTTCGCTTTTTTTTGTTTTTGTCTCAGGCATATATAATCCAACTGTTCAAAACCAAAAAGAAGTAATGTTTTTAAATATACTGGTTTAAAAAGAAGTTATACGCCTCTGCCTTCTTTTGCTTTCATTCTGAGCTCTTTTGATCTGCATCTTCTACATCGCAATGCTTTTGGTGCATTTAACGCGCCGCATTTCATGCAGACTTTTTTGTTTAATAATCTTTTTTCAGCTTCAGGGAATCGTGCCATCGACAGTCCTCTTTAGTGTACCGAGAATAAACATATTATATTTAAATATGATGTAACCCTCAAAGTAAATTTTCTACTGAGAAAATGTCTGAATTTCACAGGATATAAGAAATTATAGAAACCTTCTTAACTTAGTACTTATTTCTGCGGCGGTGAGAAACTATGAAAGGGAAAACGACATGTCCACAATGCAACCATGGGTTTGTAATGGATGTGCCAGATGATTCAGATACACATACAATAAAATGCCCACAATGCAATCATTTATTTGTCATTAAACGTACCTGTCAGGAAGAGCCAGATGATGAATGCGGCTGGGAAGAATATGGGGAGCCAAGGAAAACGATTCTTTCATCAATGAAAAAAAAGACAAACAAACCTATTATTGCATCATTTTTACTGCTCGCCACTGGAATTCTTGGTATTTTTACTGCAATCATTTTAGCCTCAAGTAACGGGCTGGAGGTAATCACATCTTGTTTTTCAAACATCGATAATGCGGTACTCTCAGTTCCTCTTGTTGTCTTTTCAGCTTTTGCGTTTGCTGGATCAGTTACTGCGTTTAAACGCCAGTATTTTGTTTTTACAGCAGTATGTGCAGTTGTTGGCATTTTTTCTGTAGGTTTGTTTATTGGTTTTGTTCTTTCAATTGTAGCATTAGCTCTTTTAATTATTTCTAGAGATGAGTTTGAAAATGCAGCGAAGGGCAAAGTATTTTAGAAGCGTCATCTTTATTTTTTTTGTTTTATTTTCTCTTTGGATTTTACTTCAGTTTTTAGCACCACTTGCTCTGCCTAAAGGAAGTGTTTCAGATCTTTCAGGTCTTGTCGCAATATCAGATAATGAAGATACAATAAATGATATGGGTTTACCCTGGGGTTTTGTATACTCAGCAGGGGATAGATTATGTCATCAGAAAGCAGAACGATCCTTTTTTATTAATGACAATCAGATGCCGTTTTGTAGTAGATGCACAGCGATATGGCTGGGACTTGTGATTGGTCTAGGGTTTATGGTTTTTTATAAAATACAGCTAAATGAGAAGTTTTTGTTTGCAATAATAATCAGTCTTGTTCCCATTGGAGTGGATGGAATTGGACAACTTTTTGGGTTCTGGGAGAGTACAAATATTATTCGTGTGATAACTGGGTTATTAATTGGAGGAGTATGTGGAGTTGCACTTGGTGTAATTGTTGATGAAATTAAAACAATACAATAAAAACAAAAAGTAGTTAAGAAAGGAAAATTATCTAAGTGTGG
>JAIWHQ010000144.1:0-3090 GCA_048629575.1 Thermoplasmatota archaeon
TTCAATAAAAAATGAATCATAACCACCCCAATACTCTTTTTTGACAGAAAAATTATAATGTTCAGCACATTCGAGAAGAAAATCCGCAACGGTTGCATTTTTTGTGTCTATGTTCAAATATTCAACATTCCAATCATATGCTGATAATTTCATGCTTATATTTTCAACAACTCCATCGGAATCCTTCTTACCAATAGTTACTGAAAATAAATTTGATTGCGAGACGACACCAATTATAAAAACAAGCGCAAACACAATAAGAAGATATACACCTATTGTAACTCCTTGTCTTCTTTTTTTATTGATCTATATCACCCATCCTAAAAGACAATGAAGATTAGGGCAGAGATTGAAAACTACAACATCTATACTATCATCGTTGCTTTGTTCTAAAAGATCTCTTTCTAGGTTTTTAAAATGAGATTTTATTACGTCAAAAGCAGCTATTCCACGATAATTTTCTGACAATGAGTCGATGTATTGAATAATTTTTTGAATTTTTAGAATATATTCATCGATATCCGTGTATGCTTTCACTTTTACTGTCATCTTTTTGAAAAATGCTTTTTCGTTTAATCTCCAGCTAAATGGCTGATCAGTATCAACATGCTTTAACGTATCATCAACGTAATATTCTATTTTTTCTATATCATTTGATGTTTCAACATTGATATCTATCGCACCAAAAACCAATATTTTCTGTAAATCTATATTTGTTTTTCTTCCCAGTATGTAAACAGAATTTTTCATAGGGTTCATGATTTCTACTTTCTTTTTGACTTGGATTCCTTTTCTCTCTGAACGAATGTATCCGTCTTTTTCTGCGTATATTTCATATATGCCTTTTGTATCTAATTCAACAGTTACATTTCCATTCTCATCTGTCAGATATGCTGACGAATCAACATACACCTTTGCATCTTTTACAGGTGCCATTGTTTCATTGTAAACACTCACTGTAAATTCTTCATTTTTCTTTACGGTAGATTTATCTAAACAGATTTGCAATGCACGAGCCGTCCAATCTTCCAAGAATCCAAATAAGATCTCTTCATCTTGATCTGTTAATTGGTATGCTCCCGTGCCCACCATTGGTAAATTGTAATCAACCCAGTAATGCCACCAATCGGATTCATCAGATATTACCTTGACAAAAAAAGCATTCCAACTTGGATAATATACCACAGAATAAGAAAAATCATTCTGTTGTGCCGCTTTATCAAGTGCTCCAAGAACACTAGGATAGTCTATTTCATATGTTTCCATTTCACCAGAGCTATCATTCAATGCAACAATTGTTGAACTACTAAACGTCACTTTAGCATTACAAATGGTGTCGTTTTTACCTTCTATTCTAATAGCTCCTGTCCATTCATCTCCATGTGAAGATACTGTATCAGAATTAGTATCATCAGATGCATCTTCCCCATTGTCTTCATCGAACTCATCAGTTTCCCCTTCAGATTCATATATTTTTACAGGATATGGTTTTCCAAGCAATGCTAGAATCACATATGACGTCATCCATTCAGGACTCATATTCTGATGTACAGACCAATTAAAAGCACCATTTTCCTGTTGCAAACTTAAAAGAAAATCAATAGATGAATTCCCGCTATGTTTCCATTCAATGCTTGTAGGATTTTGTCCTGCTGCTGCAATAGCCATAACAGCCCATGCAGTTGACGCAGTATTTTCTGTTCCCCATGATTTAAATCCACCACTTTCTGCTTGTGTTGTTTTCACATACGACAATGCATCTGTTATACATTCTGAGTTGGAATCTTCTCCTGCTGCAATCAGAGCCATAATCGCTGCTGCTGTAGAATCAACATCACCCCAACCACCATTTTCATTTTGCTTCTCTTTGATAAATACGCGAACCGTTTGAACAATCGATGAATCTTTATCAACACCACCAGAAACAAGTGCAAGAATGCCGAAAAAATCATCATATAAATTGGCGCTACTACCAATCTGATCCCCATCATAAAAACTCTCTATTTTTGCAAGGTAATCAATTCCATCGAAACTTCTTGGATCTTCATTACATGCCACAATGGCAAGGGTCTGCCGTTCCCAATCAGTAGCCTTGTTTTCATCAATACGATTAACATTTTCTCTTAAATATTCCACTAAATCGCTCCAATCATTAGGATCTTCTTCAGCTGCTGAAATTGCCATGGCCGCCCAGGCTGAAATGGAAAAACCACCGATACTTCCATCTGAAATCTGTTGATTTCTTAGGTAATCCAACGCTTGTATAATTATATCATCGGTTGGCTGATATGGATAATCTTCACCAGGATCTGCAGATACTGTGGTAAGAATATCGGCTGGGATGTTCACAAGCGTAATGCCAATAAGTAGAATAATCATTGTTGCTGATATCTTTTTCATAATGTTACCTCTAAGGAAAGTATCAGGCAGAAACATTTAAAGTTAACAAATTTGATAACGATTATTATCAATATGGATAACGACAAGATGTTCAAGGCATTGAGTAGTGAAACACGAATAAAGATAATTAAGATACTCCTCAATAGAGAAATCCATTTGTCTGGGTTGGCTAGAGAGTTAAATATATCTGTTCCTGTTATGTCTAGACATATTAAACTTCTCGAAAATGTAGAATTGATTAAGAAGCGAGTTGTTGGTAATGTCCATTTGTTATCGGCAAACATTGGAAGCTTGGAGGAATTATTGGAACCATTTATTGAAGAGTCGGAAATTGAAATTAATGAGCACGATAGTATTTTTGATGCGCTTAAACAAATTCCAGGCATAGAAATTCAAAGAGTTGGCGAGAATCAATATATAACTTCAATAGATGGAGAGAAAGGATATTATATTTATGAAGTAGATGGTAAGATACCAACGAAATCTATTAATGAATTTAGACCAAAGAAGAATATTACTCTTGAATTAAAAAAACTTGTTTCAGTAAATAAGAAGAAAATTGAAGTTAAAATTCCTCATAAAAATAGGTAGATGTTGAAAATTTAATTGTCCTTACATCCATCAGAAAAATACCACTTTTTGAGGTTAAAAAAACCCAAATAAAAAATGACTTTTTAATATGTTCAAAAT
>JAIWHQ010000145.1:0-3088 GCA_048629575.1 Thermoplasmatota archaeon
AGAATAACGAGTGAGGCTGAAAAAAATCCTACCTCGCAGGGTTAAAAATTTTGAAAAAAATTAGTTGAAAAAATGGAGATAAAAATATGAAAAAGAAAATAATAGGTATTTTTGTTTGTATGCTGTTGTGCGCTACTGTTTCAATGGTAGCAGGGAATGAAAATATTGAAGATGCAGATATTTGCCTTAACTCTGGTCAAAGTGTTGCGACTATGATGGATCCTGGTGACATTGTTATTGATTTTGATGCTCAAACAGTTCATGGAGAAACTGGTAGTCTGGGGGCTGAGTGGGATGGCGAATATTTTTGGTCTACATGTAGAGGATTAACATCTCCACCACACGATTTGAATAAATGGGATATAGATGGTAATCTAATTGCAACCTATGACCAACCTAGTATGAGCTCTGCCTGGGGCATTCGTGATTTGGCATTTGACGGTAGCTATCTATATGGAGGATGCGAAAATGGATTCTGGCAAATTGACCCTTCAGATGGATCAACTACTCTTCTGTTCTCTAATATTGCACCTATGACTTGTATTCGTGCATTAGCATGGGAACCAAATGAAGGTATGTTTTATTCTGGTAACTTTGCTGACAGCTTTTATAAATTTACACCCGATGGAACAACTATCACTGCGGTTACAAATCCAGGAGTAGAAGCTGCGTATGGAATGGCTTATGATGATAATGCTGGTACAATATGGGTATTTGACCAAAGGGGTGACCCACAAACAACTATTTGGGAGTTTGATCAGCAAACGGAAACGTTAACAGGAAATACATACTTAGTTCCATTGTTGACTGGTGCAACAGATCAGTCAGCAGGTGGATTATTTTATGCTACTGACGTAACAGGGTATGAAAGTACGATAATCTTGGGAGGTATGGCACAAGGCACACCGGTTGATCGAATATTTTGTATGGATCATGGTGAAGTAAGTGTACCAGTACCTGATCTTGATTGTGATGGATCATTAAGCTGGACTGAAGTAACTCCAGGAGAAACTGTTACAGGTACGTTTACTGTTGAAAACATTGGTGATCCATTATCACTTCTTGACTGGGAGATCGAGTCTTATCCTGATTGGGGTACATTTACTTTTGATCCAGATGGTGGTCTTGATCTTACACCAGAAGCAGGCGCAGTTACTGTAACTGTAGATGTTGTTGCACCGGAAGATCCTGAAACAAATTTCACTGGTGAGATTGTCCTTGTTAACAGTGAAGATCCAGATGATATCTGTATCATTGATGTAGCTCTTGCAACACCAATGAGTCAGCAGTCGTTGATTCTTTGTTCTTTGAAATGCTTGCACAGCGATTTCCAATTCTTGGAATGATTCTTGCAGCATTATTCTAAAACTGAAAAAACAAAATCAACAAACAACTCCTCTCTCTTTTTTTTATTTTTTTAGAAAAATTAAATTAAAACTAGATTTTTTCGTTAGAACCACTAGCAGTTAATAATTCCTGAAGAATCTTTTTGTATCTTTTAGGATCTGCATCAAGAAGATCTTTTGTATAACGCATTAAAAATTCACCATATTCAATCTCGTCTTTTGAATACTTCCATTTGGTATCTTTTTCTTTATTAAACGCAAGTAAAAACGCATATGCAAATGATTTTCCTTTAGGTGAGTCAGGTCTTTTCTTTATTTCGCCTAGAGCACTTTTTTTCCCAAACGTCCTATATGTTCGTGCGATGTTATCAGCAAATGCTGCAAGAGGCGGTAATGATTCAAAATGCGGAAGTTGAGATAAGATACTCTGTCTTTGTTTATATTCAAAAACCGTTGTTAAAATATTAGAGGGTGTATCATCAAGGTTGAAGAAAGACTCTGCCATCTTTTCATCATCAATTACTGATTCGATAAACTCCTTACCATACTTGTCCCAATACATTTCAAGGATCCTATTTGGACTTGTGTCAGATACAACTAAAGGCTCATCAATTTGCTCTAAAATATACTCCAGGGCATCTCTTTCATATTTTTTAGGTTTTAATTTATCTATGAATCCTTTTATATCTGAACCATATGAGACACCGTTAAGTACCAAGATTTTTTCATCAGACTGTGTTATTTCTTCCTCTCTACTCTTAATATTTTTATTTATAAACTCATAGTCGGTGAGGCGTCCTGAAAGATATTCTTTAAGATGTAATGTTTCTTGTTGAGATGTTGAATCTTTTTGTTTTATCACTTCTGCAACAACATCAATTTCAAAATCATCAGATAAATCCGGCGCGAGCATATATTTTGATATGTTAAACATCGTGTTTTTTGTTGATTTCGCGCAATCCTTGCATATAGCAATTATTGTTCCAGTTGATTTCCAGAGGATTCTTAGGTAGTATTTCTTCAAAAATTCTTTATTTTTTACTTTCTTTAGATCAACATGGCTGCAGGAGCATACATCATTTTTGTATGATAAACCAAGTTTATCTATTGTAAAGTCAACGAATTCTTTCGGTGGCTTTGCAGATCGGCCACTACAAATAAATTGTTTATCCCATGAATATATATGAAGATTTTTTTTAAATGCAATATCTTTTACTCCAAGTAATCGTAAAACAGGGTCATCAAAATGTTGAACAGCGATAAGTTTTTCTTTATCTGCCTTTCCACGTTGAGCATATGTGATATCGCCAGTGGGAAACTTTAATACACCTAGATATGGTGCTTTTTCTGAAATTGCAAGCAAAAGCGTTCCTGCAAGTGCGCATTCTAAACCTTTCTTGTTTGCTAGTTTTTCAAGTTTCTCTGCATCATCTCTAAAACGACGTATTTTTTCCAATCGCTTTCTTGTCTTAATAAAATATTTTTTATAACTATTGTCGGTACATTCAGGCAGTACAACAAAAGGATTTTCTCGTAGTTTTTTTGCATTTTCTATCAATTTTTTCTCTTGAGACTTTGTTGCAGTTCTTGCAAATGTTCTCACTCGTCTCATTTTTTTTGCCATAGGAATTATTTGATAAACGAAAGGTCTTAAAGTATATTGCGGAAACTTAATGTAAGGATGATGTTTCTCCTGAGGTAAAATGCTTTAAGCTGTCTGATATGCATGTTATCCATACTTT
>JAIWHQ010000146.1:0-3031 GCA_048629575.1 Thermoplasmatota archaeon
ATATACTACATCCATCGTGCTTTTAAATGGCTTCAGATGATGCTCTCTGGCAACAGTATTAAATGGTTTCAAAAATTTTTTACTCCTATTAAAACACAAATTTAGCACCGGAACTTTTAATGACTGTGGGATTAAACGAGTAAAACCGTTTTCGAAATTATCAGGAACCCTTAGATGAAAATTTCCTGGTGCTGGTGAAATACAGACTAGCAGTATCCTTGCTGCGCGAGCAGATATTGAACAAGGAATATTTACAAATGATACCACCATTTCCACTCCTGTTTTTTTATATGCTGCAATCTCTTCTTTTACAGCTTCCCTCAAAAAAGATTCATCGTAGGCTGTCCCTCTTTGTTCTCCCCGGTTGATTTTTATTATTTTTGTTATGGATTCTTCGGTATAAATGGGATTGACTCGCACTATTTCATATCCTAAATCCTTTGCCAGGTATTCGTATTTCCCACCGTGACTGAAGAATACTGATTTACCACCAAGTTCCATGTATCGTTTAGCCACTAATATAGCACGTCCTGTTTCAGCAAGATTATAAAATAGAGGGAAAAATCCCACAACTGGTTTATCTGTGACCATTGTTTCGACCATGTTATTGCTCATACTCTTTTTATCTTGAAAGAAATACCTTTGCCGGCTTAAAAAGGTTTTACTTATTTCTCAAAATCATCCTAACATCTTTCCATCTTGTACCTAATACGTTGTTATTTATCATTTCAATGTATTTTGTACTGGACGGTAAGCAAATAGCACTATCAAGAAAAATATTTATTCGATAATCATATAGGCGGTGATAGGCAATGTCAAAGGAAATATCATCTTGGATATTATTATCTGTTCTTCATGGCATGATTTCAAGAGTCCCCCCATCATTGTCACACATCAATACAAGAAACGAGGTATTATGCAGAAATTAACGGGCAATCTGAAAAAACATAGGATTATGGATGCTTTGATCTACAGGATATCTAGAAAGACAGCAATTTTTGAAACTCTTAGATTTAAGGCTTGGTTGTTTACAAAGAAATTAAAATACACTTCAAATTTGAATCCAATAGTTATCGGAGGTTGCCCAAGAAGTGGTACAACACTAGTACGATCTTTAATTGGCATACATCCAGAGATTGCGTCACCAAAGAATGAATACAACATACTTATGTGGATAAAAAACAATGATATTTTAGAAAGCATCTTTGGTTTCTCTGCAGAAGAAATCAGCACATTAAAAACTAAACATAAAGACCTTGTCTGTTTTGCAGAAAACGTTTTGAAGTTATATATGCAAAAAGAAGGCAAGCAATTTGTTGCACTAAAACATCCGTTCCACATTATAATCATAGATGAACTGTTCCGTTATTTCCCAAATATGAAATTCATTCATGTGGTTAGAGACGGAAGAGATGCTTCATGTTCATTAAGGACACACCCCAAAAGAAAAATGGTAAAAGGGGAAATTGTCCCAAATACCACAAAAAACCCTTTTGATTGGTGCATCAGACGATGGGTGTCATGCATAAATCAAGGTAAGAAATGGAGAAAATCCGATAGATATATTGAGGTTAAATATGAGGATTTAGTGAATAATCCTGTAAGTACTATGGAAAAAATATTCAAATTCTTAGGGTTGAAAATGATTGCTGAAGACAAACTACTCAATTTCTACAAATACGAAAAAGATGAGAAACATTTGCAGAACATTGAGGTGGGAAAACCAATCTACAAGAAGACTATAGGACGATGGAAGAAAGACATGACTGAAAAGGAAAAAGAAATGTTCAAACATATGGCTGGAGAGATGTTAATAGAATTTGGATATGAGGAAGATTTTAACTGGTAATCAGAATTTAACTTTCTTATATGCTAGCGGTACAGATATTTACATGCCTTGATCAATTACATTCAACAGTATTTCAGCTGCGTTTTTATCCCCTTCTGGCTTTGGTAACCTACTAGCAAGTTTTTGAGCGTTTTTTAGATAAACATCATAATTATCAAAAACATCCTCGATTGTTTTTAAAAAGAGTTGTTCTTTGAAATATCTTCTTGACTCGATGCGAGCCATTCCGTGTTTGACAAGCACCTCTAGATTGAGATGTTGTTCGAACTGCATAGGAAAACCAATAACTGGCTTGCCAGCATACGCTGCAGTGTAAACAGTTCCCTGACCACCATGGAGGATTGCAAGGTCTACAGCATGATTCAATTCCTTAATCGATGGTACAAATTTTTTCAAAATAATGTTGTCATTAACAACTGGTAGTTCATCTTCTGATAGAACAGAGGCGTAGACAGCTATGACATTATAATTGGTCTTATTTAGTACCGTAAGTACTTTGAGAAAAAACTCTTTTGTTCCTGAACTTCCCAAGGAGAAAAGAATTGACTTGCCAGGTTTTTGAAGATGTTGTTTGATTTTATCACCTGATTGTTCTTCAGGTAATGTTTTATTGAATAATTCATCCAAAAAAATCGGGCCGATATAAAACTCGCTTGGAGTTACATCTGATTCTGGTAGCTGTAACAGTTCCAAAAAATCAGTATATAATGTATAATCTCCCTTAGTTATATCACTTGAATTGTGAAAACCTGGTAAATCGTAGTTTTTTGCAAGTTTATTAAATGGGCGAGACCATATTTTACTTCTGGGAAAATACCAGTTGAGAACCTTGAGTTTCAGAGATTTGGGAATAAAACGTGTTAGAAAGAATTCCGCATCGTCAGGATATTTGGTAAATTTTCCAATGACCTTTGGCGTTATGGATATCAAAGGGATTCCTGCAGCCCTTGCCGATATACTACAGGGAAAATTATTGGTTGTAAGAATGAGTTCCACACCTGTTTGTTTGTACGCTGCTAGCTCTGCTTCCACATGTTCTCTTAGCATCTTCTCTGGAAACGGCGCCCCCGTTTTTTCAAGTCTAGAATACTTCCACAGATCATCTATGAATTCTTCAGAATATATTGGATCTACTTTGACAACTTTGCACCCCAGATCTCGTGCTAATTTTTCATATTCTCC
>JAIWHQ010000147.1:0-3019 GCA_048629575.1 Thermoplasmatota archaeon
GTCATGTCTATTTCACAAGTCTTATTACGAGATTTTAAAGAATGTGGCACAAGTGAAGAAATAGCAAGAAAAGCAAAAAAAACAAAAGAACAACTGTCTAAAGAATTCGTCCGGGTTGTAAAATATGGGGATGAAATGCCCAGATGGATGGAAGATCCTTATGTCATTTACAACGAAAGGGCAAAAGATCCTGATGAACGATTGAATTATCATATGCCTGGCGGTATGACCATAAAACCCGATAAAGACGCAAATTCTCATTTTATCCCATGGTGGTACGTCGTAGTAGCAGATGTCGGTGCGATGTATCCAACAATTCTAAAAGCCATGAATATTGGAGCGGATACTGTACAATTGGCATCCAAAGCAGAGCAACCCGATGCATGGATATGGCTAAAAAAAGTACCAGATCGGCTTCTCAACAGCAGAGATATTCAGTGGAGAAAAATTACAGATGAGGATTCGTTTGCAGATAAGGGATTCATGTTAGGTGTAAAGATAGACAAAAGACCTGGTGTCGTTAATTGTGCTATGACAGGTATTATGAGCATGATTGCCAAGACAAAAAAGGAACTCAAGGAAGTAACAGAAACGGGCAACAAGGAAGAACTGAAGCGTCTGAAAATGATGTATCAAAGCATAAAGGGCGCTCGTAATGCTGGCACTCATGGCATCCTTTCAGCCCCGGGCGTTTCAGGTAGACAATTCAATCTATGGGGTGCTGCTACGATTACTACAAAAGGCCAGATGATACTTGCTGATTCCCTAGAATATCTTGAAAAAAGAGGTATACGTGTAGTTTATGCTGATACAGACGGACTTTATATGGGGTGCTCTCGTTCAGCAGGAAACCTACCTGAATTTTCAAAAGCATTGGGTATAACCATTAACGATGATGAAGAAAATTGGCTCACTAAACCAGAAGAGGCCATATCCGCTATAGGGCAGTGCAATATCAAATGGCAAAACGAACTGAATTATCCAGATTTTGAATTAGAACCGGAAATCCATGATGGAATGATATTTGTAAAACATAAAAACTACCTCATTTTTGATAATAAAAACGGAAAAATTGAGCTAACTACAAAGGGAAATAACTTCAAGGGATCTGATAAAGCAAATATTGCAAGGAAAGTACTTAAAACTATTATGATGAATGTACTTAAAGAAAACCCAAGTTGGACAGATGAAGAAGAGGTGAGAAAAGCAATAAAGAATAGTATACGAAATAACACAAAAGAGATAGTATCAACACTGGATTTATCAAAAGTCGATTTAAACGATTTAACACTCGTACAATCTGTTCAACCTGCAAAAAGATATAAAGTAAATCAAAATGGATCTGATTCTACTTTTGCAAAACGTTCTAAAGCGTTAGGAGACCTTCTTGGATATCCAATAAAAAGTCGTGTAAAAATAAACTTTGTAGTGACAAAAAAACCACTCCCGGGCATTACAAAACCATCGAAAAGTGGTGTAAAACCTATTGATTATATGTATCCTATTGATCTCCTAAAAGATACGGCTGAAATTGATCTAAAATGGTACAAAAAGATGATTGAAAACTATATACAAGGAGCATTTGGACTGTCAGATATGGCGTCAACAGAACAAAAGGGTCTTGATGCGTGGATGTAGTTTGGATCCATTTTAACATTATGACACAGTGAATCATGATACCAACTGCCATTAAAATATAGACCATATAAATATTTTTCCAACAATACTTAAGTCTATGAAATGCATTCCATATAATGACAAGAGAGGAGAAACAATATGGTAAAAAATCTGTATAAAAAGGGTTTAATTTTTTTTACGATTAGTATCACATTTCTTATATTTTCATCTGCAACTGCCGTACAAACTGTTCATGCAAGCCCAACAATGAATGCGTTAGAAAAATTAGAAAAAACAAAGCATTTTCTAGAAGAAAAACAACATCTTTTTTCTAATTTGAACTGTGATTCTAAAGACAGTTTCAAAGAGATATTTTTGAAGGTCGAATCTTTGTCAGGAAATGCAAACCATGCAATCAAGACAGTTATTTCAAATATGATGTCACTAATTGAAGGAAAGTTTGGTGAAAGCATACCCGTAAACCTTAATGGGGACTTCAACATCTGGGAAATACTCATGGCAATTTTTTCAGCGTTAATAAAATTTGCAGAATTTTTATACTCCGCCATAGAACCGTTTATAGTGATAATTTTTACATTACTTTACGCTGTAAATCCCCCATTAGGCATACTCTTTATAATTTTTGCATTGATTCTGAGAATTTTGAGTATGATAGATCTTGAAGGAAATGAAAGTTATACCAATCACCCTTGCCCCCTTTTAAGTGGACAATAGACAAACACTATTTTCTAATGAAAAGCTTTTATAACAAAAAATTGTTAATAATATATTAAAGGGGATAAAATATGAAGAAAGGAAAAATATCTACAATTTTAATACTACTTTTACAATTTGCATTGATATCTAGTAATATTAGTGCTATTCAAATTAAATCGGATTACAACCAGATGGAAACATCAAACAAAACCTTAGAATTTTCCAGGCAATTTTCAATACCTGAATTAAAGGATAGTAAGGATTTTGTAAACATCCATCTTAAAGAAGCTAATTCATTTATTACAAACATTGGTGAACCTGTTTTACCGATTTTATTAGAAACCTTTGAGCTTCCACTGGGTACTCGCATTAAGGACATCAAATGCACAATCTCAAATTTAGATGAAATCAGTCTACCCAAAAAAATTATTCCTGCACCAAAACCAATTCCCAAAAACAATGAGAATAAAATGATACAACCAGAAAAAAATGATGAAATTTACGAAAGCAACCAATTATTTCCAGAGAGTTGGTACTCCTACAAACTTGCAGGGGGACTGAACAGAAACAGTGAACATACAACATTTTTAACAATACAGATGAATCCTATAAAATATAATCCAATTAAAGATAACTTGCAATTTGTACGTTTCATCAAATTGGAAATATTTTATGAAGAACCCAC
>JAIWHQ010000148.1:0-2931 GCA_048629575.1 Thermoplasmatota archaeon
TGAAGGGTGCTTCCCCGACCCGCACAGAGCGTATGATTATACTTTCGAAAGTTTATCTGATTGGGAAAGCAGAACAGTAAAAATACAGGAATGGGGCTGGGTTGAAAACGATATTGAATCAATAAAACATGCATTAGTCGAACACGGCCCTCTTATCATCTGTATGTTGGCACGGTCAGATTTCATGTATTATAGTGGTGGTATTTACAGGAACAACTGGGGGCGAATAAATGGTGGACATGTTATTACCATTTTTGGTTATAATGACATTTACCGATACTGGCTGATCAAAAACAGTTGGGGGACAGCATGGGGAGAAAAAGGATGGATTAGAGTTTCATATGATGCACATAAACCTATGCGTCCGTTTTTCTGTCCATTCTATGGCGGTACAGGAATATTCTATGTTGATGGAGTGTATGGAAACTTCATGCCGGACGTACCAAAAATTCAAATTGAAAGTCCAAAACGATATCATACTTACTGCTCTGGATGTGAATTCAAGACCGTGTTTAAAAAAATGCCATTCGTTCAGAAGGGGGGCGTACCCCGCATTATAGGGTGGACTACAGTAAAGATAAATGCAACAAACACTAACAAAGTTGAATTCTATGTTGACGACGAAATTCAATTTACCGATAAGGAAGCACCGTATGAATGGAAACTCCATGCACCTCACGGTTCTCATACCTTGGAGGCACTGGCATATAATGAAAACAACACATCAAAGGGAATCATGGATTTTTTTGTTATCATCTGATGTATAATATTCTGATTCTTAAGACAAAAATCTAATCATTATTTAGATAATAATTGAATAGCAAGAATTAAATAGGAAAACTTACAAAGATAATACCTGATATGATACGCCGTGTCCATGGGGCATTGTTAGGCATAGCATAGGTGATAAAATGAGCAAAAAAGAAGCAAAAAACTTGGAAATAAAAAATCTTAAACAATTGGATGCGCTTATGAAACTTCGAATAGTCATAATTTCAATCTTTTCTCTTAGCACACTCTCAATTTTTATGATATTTGTTGCTGACTTTGTGATTTCCGTTTTACTTATATTGATAAGTTACGTCCTGGTATTTGTTCTAATGCTAAAATTACTGATCATAAAGAAACTGTGAAACGATAATGCAATAATACATCTGTAGTGCCTTAAGATATTTTTGACTTTTTTCAATTCTATTTTTTATCCATTATTATTGACAACATTTTTATACATTATTAGCAATACCTGTTATGAGGTGATGGGTATGAAAAGTAAAATAAGTTATGTTCTAGACGAGACAGACGATAAGGCAGTCCAACTTTTTACGAACCTTGGGATGCCGAGAAATTTAGCTAAAACGCTAATGTACATCTCACAGGTTGATGAATGTCGCTCAATTGATGTTGAACAGGGCGCAGATCTAAGACAACCTGAACTATGTATTTCCATGCAAGAGCTCAGGCGCAGAGGATGGGCAGAAAAGCGAGACATGAAGAAAAAAGGAAAAGGCAGACCAGTTCATATTTACAAGCTTACCAAACCACTGGATGCAATCCTGAAGAACTTCGAAAAAGAAAAAATACAGGAAGTTGAAACCATAGAAAAGAATTTACAAAATTTAAAGGAGTTATCAAAAATAAGTAAATCTTGAATTCCATATTATAGGCATGGTTGGCCTTCCGAACATTGATACTTAGGATGAGGTATGTATCAAATTTGCTAAGTATCATATTTATATTTTTAATGTAATTTTCCCATTTTGACATTTTACCACTGAACGTTTATATATAACTAATGTTAAAACATAACATGGTAAATGGTGACAAGAAAAAGATAAAAAAATTGGAGGATGGATAAAACGGATGACTTAGAACAAAAAAACGATTCTCTGGGCGAATATGAAGGTTAGATTTTGTTTTGTGGGCAGAAAACTTGAAAAAAGAACTGCCCCACTTTTGGCGATCTCTTGTCAATAGAGACAAGAGATTATTTGTCCAATGTTTGCTTTCCCTCTGGTTGTTCACAATTATTACAAATGTTATGGTGAACCTAAAGGTGCTATGATAAAGAGAAATAATTTTGTGTAAACAATCTCAAATAAAAAATCTAAATATCTCCGACCTTTCTTTTCACAAAATCAAGTAGTTTTTCTCGGGTAAACGGTTTTTGTAAAAAATTCTCTGTATTGATTGTATTTACATCCATTCTAGATATTGGTTTCATTGAAAAGAGGGCAGATCCACCACCATCTGGCAGGGGTGCGTCTACTAGAATCAAACTAACATTTTCTTCTTTTCTATTTCCTATGCGTTCTAATGCCTCGCGACTATTGGCTGCAGTTATAACCTCAAAATCACTACTTTCCAAGCATAATCTTATTTCCTCAAGCATATTGGGTTCATCATCAACTATCATTATAGTTTTCATTTCTTACCATAATAACATAAATATTGAAATCTTAAAGTTTTCCCAGGCTCAATAAAATTTGGCTGTTTGATTCTTGGCATATTTCGGATATTTTTTAAAAGCGATCACAAACATAGGGCACTTGATCACTTGTAGATCAATAGAGCAAAATAACGGGGGGATAATGAGGGGGTCTAGGTGCAAGAAGAGGTGAATCAAAAAGTCCCAGACCCCTCACAATCAGTTCATTCTGATCAATAGAACGACCTATTGACGTTTTACATCATGCTACTCTTTGACAATTATGGTATATAAGCATATCTTGTAGAAATTTCAAAATGAAAAACGTATTTTTTGACAAAATAACAATTTAATTTGAGTTTCATCTAGAAATTCTATCACCTATGTACCTACACATATACCTACAGGTTCAATTACACTAAAAGCTTAAATATAGAAGCCATATTTTTTAGCAACAACACAAAACAAATTAGAGAGGATGGTGAAAAATGGAAGAGTTATTGAGA
>JAIWHQ010000149.1:0-2904 GCA_048629575.1 Thermoplasmatota archaeon
TGTGTGTTTAGCAATCCCTGGTAAAATAGTAGATATTGATGCAGAACAGGAAAGAGCAGTTGTTGATTATGGTGATGGTACCAAACGTGAGGCAAACATCACGCTTGTTGAAGTAAGAATCGGCGATTATGTTCTTGTTCATGCGGGTTTTGCAATCCAAGTACTTGACGAAAAAGATGCAAAAGAAACACTTGATTTGTTTAGAGAGATGCTTTCTTACTCGGAGGAAATGTAGTGTTTCAACTTCGTGATAAAAAACTTGCAGATGAAATCGTATCGAGCATTAAGAAATTGGATGTGCATCTAAAATTTATGCATGTCTGTGGAACACATCAAGATACACTAGTGAAACATGGCCTTGATTCTCTGTTTGGTGAGTGTGGTATTGAAATTGGGCAGGGGCCTGGCTGTCCTGTATGTGTGACAACTCAAAAAGAAATTGAAGAGATGCTTCTTCTTGCAAGAAAAGGAAAAATTGTGACAACATTTGGAGATATGATACGGGTTCCAGGTGAAAAAGATTCCCTGCAAAGCATGAAAGAAGAAGGATGGGACATACGAACAGTTTATGGAGTGGAAGATGCTGTATCTTTTGCTGAAAAAAACAAAGAAAAAGATGTTGTTTTTATGGCCGTTGGTTTTGAAACGACAACTCCTATGAATGCTGCTGTTTTACTTAAAAATCCTCCAGAAAATTTCTCGATTTTATGCTGCCATCGAGTCATTCCACCTGCCCTTAAAGCAATTCTTGATATGGGTGAGTTAAAACTTGATGGCTTTATCGAACCAGGTCATGTTTCTGCAATTATTGGATCAAAACCATATGAATTTATCAGTAAAGATTATAGTGTTCCACAGGTGGTTGCTGGTTTTGAGCCTCTTGATCTTCTCATGGCTGTTTGGATGCTTGTCCAACAGATACAACGAGGAGATGCAAAAGTTGAGAATGAATATATGCGTGTCGTAACAGAAGAAGGAAATGTTAAGGCTCAACAAGTAATTGATGAGGTTTTTGAACCTTGTGATGTAAAATGGCGAGGTTTTCCTGTTATACCTGAATCTGGTCTGAAATTACGAAATAAATTTGAAGAATTCGATGCAAGAAAGAAATATGAAGATGATCTTGAAATTCTAAAGGATAGAGAATTCCCTGAACCAAAAGGTTGTCGTTGCGGAGAAGTACTACGAGGTCTTATTTCTTCGAAAGAATGCCCGCTTTTTGGAAAGAAATGTGTGCCAAATAATCCTATTGGTCCATGTATGGTTAGCATCGAAGGTAGTTGTAATATTGAGTATAGATACTCAAAAATGAAATAGTTATCTTATTTTACTTCTAAATTTGAATAGAATCATTGTTATGCAGAAAGAAATGCAAAATGCGACAATAGTTCCATTAATAATTCCATAAGCAGGATAGAGGAAGTGAATAGAGATTGCATAGCTCATAACACTTGCACTTCCAAAAATCATAGATTTTGCCATCCCTGCTGCAAAATCAGGCCCATGTTCTCGTACAGATATTATCATTGTCGAAGAAATAATTGCAGGAAATACTGAAAATATTCCACTTAGAGCAGCAGACGTGTTTGAAAGAAGAACTGAAATTGCGATAATAGCTCCTGCAAGCATTCCGCGCATAATGATCTTCATTGGTGTATAGTGAACGGTTACCATCCCTGTTGAAGGAACTTTTTTTACAAACTCCAGATACCAAAAGATGAAGAGAAGTGATGTAATGTAGATAACAAATGAAAGAAGTATATCTGAAATATTAAGGAGATAGAGAACAGATGAAAGAATTGCCCAAACTGTCATAGAACAAATAAGAGCAATTGTTGTTGATCTATATGCAAGGGTCACAAAAATAAGTAAGAAGAGCAGGTTTATTCCCATTTCAGAGGGGACTACAGCAACTGATTTTGATGCAAAGCCAACCCCCTTATTTAGTGCAATAAAAATAAATGCGATAATGATTGTAGATGGAAGTGTTCCAAAGATGCCGCCTACTTTTGTCCCATATTTTTCTGCGATTACGGTAATGATGATGACAATAAGTGCAGAAAACACAAACGGGACAACTGATTGTAAAATAAAGGCGAGCATGAAATGAGATGGGATTATGCTATAAAATTGTTATAGATAAAAAGCACCAATCATTTTAAAAACAAGTTTCATATCCATTAAACGGTCTTGTAACAGAAGGTAACAATATGGAACCAATGGGCTATAGTAAAAAAGTCATGGAACATTTCATGAATCCAAGAAATGTAGGCGTCATAAAAAACCCTGATGGATACGGAAAAGTTGGAAATCCTGTCTGCGGAGACGTTATGGAGATTTTTATCAAAGTTAAAGATGATATTATTACCGATATAAAGTTTAAAACATTTGGTTGTGGTTCTGCAATTGCTACCAGCAGCATGGTCACCGAACTTGCTAAAGGAAAACATGTAGATGTGGCAATGAAAATGACTCGCGATGATGTTGCAGATGAACTTAATGGACTCCCGCCGCAGAAGATGCATTGCTCTAATTTGGCTGCTGATGCTTTACATGAAGCGGTAAAGGATTATAAAAAGAAGAAAAGAAAATAGTTCGCTCTCTTGTAAAATAAAGTGAGGGGATAAGGCAATCACCATATTTTTCTCAAGTATTGTAGACTTATATGTATTAGCGAGTAACATTTATATACTATGTAACGAATAAAATAGTATAGTAATTATGGAAACAATATGAAAAAAATAATACCAATACTAGTAATAGGATTTTTAGTCCTTAGCGGGCTTGGAGCTGCTGCAACAAATGACAGTCAAACAATACATACGATTTTGGAGTCGGTCACTTCTTCAGAACCAACAATAAAAGACAATGGAAAGCATATGACAATTGAGTTAGAAGAAACAA
>JAIWHQ010000150.1:0-2650 GCA_048629575.1 Thermoplasmatota archaeon
TCGTTTGATTTTTTGGCGGTGATAACAGATAAAGATAAAGAAGAGGTGGTTAATAAAATCAGAGAAAAGCTTGATAAACTCCTTCTGGAGAAAAAGTTTACCAACGTTCGCTACCATGTTAAGGTTGTGGATAATCTTTCTGTTGATCCTAAAACAGGAAAATTTAAGTTAATTGTAGTAAAAAATGTGAAGATGAATGGAAAATACTAAATGGGGAATTAAAGGAAAGTAGTAATAAAAAAGTAAACGGAAGAGACACTAGTGGATGATCGATATAACTTTTTTTCATATAGAAAAGCAGAGTTAAACCAAATTAAACATGGGAAAAACATAAATTCAGGGGAGATTTTTTTCTTCGGGGCCGTCATACTCACAATCAACAGAAAACATCTTTCTCATTGGTTTCTCCCGTGTTTGTTCTTCGTAAACTTGAGCGGTAAGACCTGCAACTCTCCCAAGTAAAAAGAATGCTTTACCAAGTCTATAGTCAAATCCCATGTCTGAAATAATTGCTGCAATGGCGCCATCCACATTTATTGGAAGTTTTCTCCCTGCAGAACTTTCAAGTTCAGTTTCAATAATTTTTGAAAGAGCAATATGATCTCCAGATATTTTTAATTCGTCAGCTAGCGTAAACAATCGTTTTGTTCGAGGATCAGCAGTATGAACTCGATGGCCAAATCCAAGTATTCTCTTATGGTTTTCTCTTGCTTCTTTTACAAGCATTTTTCCCATTTCAGCTATAGATTTTTTTTCATTTTTCATACGGACAATACCGTCTTGTAGAAACTTCGCTCCTTTTTCTATAGCTCCTCCATGTGCATCGCCAATTGAAAGAACTCCTGCAGCAACAGCTGTCGGTAGAGGTACTCCACCTGATGCAACAATCCGAGATGCAATTGAGGAAGGTGGTGTAACGCCATGATCAATACATGCTGTAAGTATCGCATCAATCATTTTTCCATGTTCTTCTGAAGGAAGCTCGCCTTTTAATAGAAGATATACAACATGAGGATAGGGAATATTTCCAATCAAATCCTCTTGACGGTATCCGCGAGTTACAAGATGATTGGGTTCAACCTTTGTGATTTTACTTTTCCAAGTCATAAAACTCACTCTTTCACTCTTTTTATAATATCAAGTACGGTTCCATCAAACCATTTGGTGATACCAACGATTTCTTCACCAAGATCAAGCTCTTCTGTCCCTCCTGTTGCATCATAGGCGATGTTTTTCAATTCCTCAATTGGGACAACATCGATTTTACCTTTTATTTTCTCAAGGAGGTCTTTTCTCTTTGGATTTATCGCAATCCCTTTATTTGTAACTATAGCATCGATAACGGCACCCGGTGTTGTAATGGTTGTTACTTTCTCTCTTACAATCGGATTTGTTTTTCTAAACACTGGTGCAGTAATAATACAAAGTGATGATCCTGCAGCTGTATCTTGATGACCACCAATGCCGTGTAACATTCGGCCGTCGCTATGGGTATTGACGTTTACGTTAAAATCAACATCGACCTCTGTAGCACCGAGCACTACTGTGTCCAGACCATCGATGGTTCTTCCCTTTGATGTGGGATCTGCGTAATGTCCAATATCTGCAGGCATCTCCAAATTATCCTGAATATACCTTACAGAATTGTCATCAAAAACCTGAGAGTAATACAGACATTTAACCCGGCCTGCTTTGTAGATATCAATAATAAACTTTGTAAGACCTCCTGTTGCACAAGAAGCAACGATGTCTTTTTCTTCAAGTCGCTCCCCAAGATATTTAACAGCTGCAAGTGAGATACCACCTGCGCCAGATTGAAAAACCATCCCGTCTTTTATTATTCCTGTTGCATCCATAAGCTCAATACAGTCATGGGCTATCTGCTGTTTCATAGAATCTTCTGTTATTTTAAGTGAACCTGAAACAATTTTACTAGGGTTACCTATTTGATCAACATCGACGACGTAATCTACATATCTCTCCTGGATTTCTTGATGTCTGCAAGGATATTCAACAATATTGTCAGTTATGACGATAACGTGATTAGCATGCATTGCATCTACTTCTGAATATGAAATCGGGCCAAAAG
This sequence comes from Thermoplasmatota archaeon, assembly GCA_048629575.1. Classification (GTDB taxonomy): domain Archaea; phylum Thermoplasmatota; class E2; order DHVEG-1; family DHVEG-1; genus JAUWYM01. The sequence goes on from JAIWHQ010000150.1 coordinate 2,090, forward strand.
CGCTCTTTCCAATAATTCCTGTACAGTTCCCACGTATATCTGCGGAAGATGCTGCAATAATTGCGATATCAATAGGTAGTTCTCCTGTTTTTATCGCAGCCCATCGTCCTCCATGAGAGCGTAATACCACTGGATATGGAAGAGGATGTTTGGACACATAATCTCCAACAACACCATTGATGCTGCCCTCTACCCTAGTTACAGTACCTTCTTTTATAAAATCTATAACAGGTTTATGTACGTCAAACATTGCTGTCTGCGCCATCATAATATTTTTAACACCCAATTCCCGTACTGCATCAAGCGTTATATTGATGACAAAATCACCATTTCTGAGTTGATGATGAAAAGAAAGTGTCTGTCCATCTTTTAAGCCACATTTTTTTAATGCGTCTGAAAGATTTGTAACTTTTGAGCACCAACTATATTTCTTTGCTCCTGCAAACGGCTCATATGTTTTACCGCTAATTTCTGTTATGATATCTCTTCCTGCAATATTTTTTACAACCATACGTCTACACCATGGATTTTTTGATTTGAAAATCAATAAAATCACAATGA
>JAIWHQ010000151.1:0-2580 GCA_048629575.1 Thermoplasmatota archaeon
ACAAGAGGTACATTATTTTTAAGGATAAGATCAAGTGTTTCTCCAGCATCCTCGATGATATTTGTCTCTCGTCCAGAGTTTGGAACTGGAATAAGATGATGATGAAAACCAATTACTGTCATCTTTTTACTTTTTTGTAAGGCTTCTTTAATTAGTCTATGTCTTCTTCTGCCAAGTCTACCACCATCTTTATCAGGCTCACTAGAAGCAAGACCGATTAGCATAAATTCTTCGTAATTATGAATAAATGTTGGATCTCCAAAAAATTCAGGAAAGAGTTTATACCCAAGATTTCTTTCATCATGATTACCTGGAACGATTACTTTTTTCCCATCAATCAATGCAAGTTTTTCTTGTGCAATTTCATATTCAGACAGTAAACCTTCGGTTGTGAGATCACCGGATATAAAAATAATGTCTTTTTCTATTTTATTTAAAATCTTTACAGCTTTTGTAAACATCTTTTCATTAAAATCAGATCCAAGACTTGCATGAATATCAGAAATATGTACTATTCTCATAAATAAACAGAAATAGGCGTTAGTTAAAATGTTTTGTTGAACAGAAAACAATGTTTCTGTTTGGATTTGAACATATTAACAGAGAGGGTTTTTTGGAATTAATACATGCACACAATTTATATAGAGAATTAGTATATTTTATTGATAGAGGGAAAATATGAAGAAAATACTATCATTGATATGCATATTACTAGTTATCATAAGTGGATATGTTGTCGTAGCATCGAAAATAAATAATTTCGGTGATGATTTAGATCCTCTCGTCGATATTTCATTAACCGTTGATATTTTAGCAATTAGAGCACTTGATAAAATTGAGAGACGTTCTGATCCTGATTTCTTTGTAAACGTAATCATAAATGATGAGGAATTTACAAGCCCAACATGGAACGATCAGAATTATTTGTATGATTGTTGGTCAGTAACAACAGATGTTCCTGATGACGTTGAAACTGTAAGTGTTACTATTGAGCTATGGGATTCTAATAATATCCTAAATGAGAAATGTGATATTAGTGAAAATCCAAACACAATTAGTGATGGTTATTTTGTAAATCTTATTTATAATCTAAAAACAGGTCATTGGTATGGAGATGATTATTCAATAGGAGACAAAAGTGGATACGGACGAGTCTGTGGCTGTGGAGATGGAAGTATCTATACTGATGAAAATGATTGTGAACTCTGGTTTAACATCTATCAAAATGATTATGATAATGATAGTTTACCTTATTGGATAGAAACAAATGTATATGGAACCGATCCTGAGATAGATAATACCGGTGAAGATGCAGATGAAGATGGATGTCCAATTGAATGGGAGCATAGGTGGGGATTTAATCCTTTTATATGGGATGATCATGAAAATTACGATCCTGATGGAGATAGTCTTACAAACATTGAAGAGTATCTTACAAAAAATTTTGGTTCAGATCCTTTCAGACAAGACGTTTTTTTAGAACTTGACTACATGGAAGAAAGTCCAGATGGTACAATTAGTGTTATTCCTGAGGAATCAAAGGAGCTTTTAAAAAATCCGTTTCATAGAAGAAATATTGTGTTTCATATCGACTCAGGAGAAGTTGATGGTGGAGAGATATTGCCATTTGATGATAATGTAGTATTTGATGAGGTTCGTGAAATCTACAATAATAATTTTTTGAACAACGATGAAAATCATTGGAAACGAGGAGTATTTCATTATGGAATCATTGTGTATGATTGCACTCCAGGAGGATATGGGTTTAGTGGAGATGTATCGCCATATATGGGATATATTCCAGGTACAAATGGTTTTGTTATATCAAGTAAACATATCGAAAAAAATGATCGATGGATATTGTCAAAATCATTAGATTATTGCTATGGATCTGCAATAATGCATGAGATGGGGCATAACTTTGGACGTCGATGGGGAGACCCGTTTGGTTGTGATGTTCAGCGTTCAAAAAGACCATGGCAAATTGGGTATTGGTTATTTGGTAACTATAAAAGCATAATGAATTACAGATATACCTATAAAATATTTGATTATTCAGATGGCTCACATGGACGGAGAGATTCCAATGATTGGGAGACAATTGATTTAACGTATTTTGAAATTCCATGAGAAAAATATGCTCCCGTCGAGCATATATACTAAAGGCTCAATGCTCCCACGATAATTAAATGTCCGCATCGGGATATTTGTTGGCTTAAGGTAACATGCCCAAAGAATAAGCCGCTGGGGGACTACGGCGCATAGGTCAAAAGCCCTCAACATATGAAACTGATGTTACTCCCATTGGAGGATAATTGTAGATAATACCAAAGATATATTGGAGCCGTCTCACAAAATACCTTTTGATTGATACCGTCACATAGCAAAGTGGCTATGTTGCTAGTTTCTGCTAATTTTTCGTTGAATTTTTCAGCGAAATTTCTAAAAACTCTTTTTATCTTTTTTAGTCTATCAACTTTTGTAAATCATATAATATTTCAAGTAACTTACCAAGTTTGGTCTATAAATATTATATAGTTGATTGAACCTTTTGATTTTAGGGATAAGATATGAAAAAGA
>JAIWHQ010000152.1:0-2382 GCA_048629575.1 Thermoplasmatota archaeon
ATTTAACTATTTCAAAAACTTAAAAAACTAAAGGTATCTCTTTTATTCTTTATTTTCATGTTATTGTTAGCAAACATATACGTTGAAATCAAGAGGCTACGATTAAAATAAGAATATGCTTGGTATTAAATCATGGTAATCGTTGACCGTTAATCATTAACACGATTTATGAGTAAAGGTTAAATACTATAAGAATCATGTTAGTCTGTAACGTGATTTTAGCTGTTTTTTAGGGTTGGGCTTCTAACTCTGGTTCAGTAAGCCCTCCCGCGGCATATACAATACATAAAAGTATAGATTGGTACCGGTTAAATCCTCTAAGTATTGGAATTGAATCTTGAATATGGTTTAATGTGCATAAGTTTATTTACTGGATATATATACTGCCATCTACAGGGTCTAGTGAAAAACAAATGATTTTTGCAACAATTCTTTTTCATATTGTTTTTCCTCCCAAGCTAGACCCTTCGTTTTTCAAATTGAAATTGCTCTAATAATATGTTAAAAGGATGTTTTTTGGATTGATATTATGTTACACTTTTAACAATAGACATGGTTCAAAGAATGTGTTTTTCCATTTTGGCATTTTGCCACGATAGTATTATATACTTATATTGACACATGCTATCATATCTCAATATGGAGTAGGTGGTAAGATTGAAGGATGGAAGAAAGATAATGTTAGATACTGAGGCGGTAAAATTCAGGAACAATGAACGGGATGTGCCTGATGGTGATTTTGATTTCATGCAGTGGAAGACAGATCTGAACAAAGAATTATTTTCCTTTTGGAATGGGTTGTTAGAAAAATAAAATTTTTTAAGGAGATTTAGAGCACCTCGCATAAAGCAAGATGTAATTTTAAAGCAGGAGTGGAAAAAATGGCGTTTGAAAATTTTTCAGATTTAACCTCAACCTTTTCACTTAAGGGCATTTTAAGTGGTGATCCATCAGTTTTTTTGCCCATATTCTATCTGGTAGTATCAATTGCAATTTATTCGATTGTGATATGGCATTTTTATCGTTTTATTGCTCGGAGAGATTGTCTTACAATTCATTCTGTATCTCATCCAAAAGTAGTTGGATTCCTGAAATATTTTTTTGTATTTCCTTTTATTGCGTTTCTTTTCTTCTTGGGATTTTCCTTGATGATGCTTTTCTTGACTCGGAACTATGAAATACTGGCTGTTCTTTCGACATCATTTGCAGTAATCGTTGCCATTAGAATCACGGCGTATTATAGTAGAGATCTTTCAAAAGATGTAGCAAAAATGCTCCCATTTGCATTGTTGGGTTTATTCTTAGTTACTCCAACATATTTCAGTTTTGAAGAAATAATCGACAAGATATATTTACTACCCGAATTCTTTAACTTATGCATTCAGTTTATTATCCTTATCACACTGGTCGAATGGATATTAAGGATAATACTTGCAGTAAAGAATGCGATTTCTACTGCTAGGGTCCAGCATCTGCATGATAAAGATCGAAAAATCAGCACCATTTCAAGTAAACAAAGGATCGTTGACATGTAGAGATAAAGATGATTTACTTGCGAATCTCTGAAAACCTTTGTGTGCAAATTTAATGACAATGGCATTAGTTTGTAAGAACTGTAAATATTCTTGACAATAGTTGTACAACAATCTGTTTATAACTAGAACGTTAAATCATATATCGCTGACTATGATGTTTATTGGAGAAATTACTATTATTGCAGCTATATTCTGGTGTGTAATACCAATCTATGTATATTTTGATGCCAGTAAGCGTGGAGAATCACATCCAGGCATATGGACAATTGTTTCATGGTTCATTCCGTTTGCATGGATTTACTGGTTGCTAGTGAGACCACCAATAAAAGAAAAATAACTATCTGTTCTGCCCTTCTCATCATTGGTTAAACATTTTTTCATTTTGACATTTTGACACAGATACTTTATATAGTATTTGTAACAGAGTATAACATGTTAGATATGGAAAAGAAAGTTTTACAGGGTAAAAAAGGAGATGATCCAGAATGGGTACAGGACATCGCATGCTACTTTTTTACTCACCGAAAAAAAGAAAAAACGAACGGATATGAAGCTGAAATCCGGGAACTGTTTTTGGAATACAAAAGGGATGGATTGAAATCAAAAGATGCATGGGAAAAAGCAAAAATGGTACTTGATTGTTTTGAAATTGAATAGGAGAATAACTAATAGATTGAAGAGATATAGTGGGAGGTAAGAAGAATTATGAAGAAAATCATGATTGTGGATGACGAACCTGATTTAGTCTTTTCTATCAAATACGGATTAGAAGATTTCTCAGAAGAGTATAAAGTCATAGGTGCTGAAAGTGGACGTGAATGTTTTGAACTATTGAAAAACGGTCGGA
>JAIWHQ010000153.1:0-2312 GCA_048629575.1 Thermoplasmatota archaeon
GTTGTTGCAACACCAAAAACTCTCGATTTTTTACTTGTACCCCCAATTGCATGCGTTCCTTCAAGTGAGAGGATTATTTTACATCCTTTCTTTTCCGCCCACGTAAAGATTTTATCAACCAATGGCTTTATGATGTCAAGCGAGGGCATGAATTCTGAAATAATGATCGCAAGTGTATTACATGAATCGTTTGGTCCACATTTCTTTTTTCCCGCATAGATTCGAACGGGTGGTGAAGGAATTGATTTATGAATCACTGTTGCTGGCATGAATTGATTAGAAGTAATTGTTCCAATGGGATCAAGTTTTAATGAGTCAATGATAAAATGACCTGCAATTGAGCTGATAAGTCCAACGGTAGGAAATGCAACAATAAGCATTGAATTTGACAAATCAACGTCTTCATATTCTATTATTGAAATATCATCCATGACGGTGTAAATCTATACCGTGTATTTAAATATTTTTTGGATTCTATTGCACATCTCAACTAATCAAGAATGTTTTCCTACGAAAAATAGTTTAAATATCTTGATACTAATTCATTGTTATGTGGGAGATAAATGTTTCTTCTAAAAAAAGAAATGAAATGATTGATATAACCTATGACATTCAGAAACTAATTGCTGAGGAGAATCTGACTGAAGGGCATCTCCTTGTTTACGTGCCTCATACAACAGCAGGTATCACCATTAATGAAGGTGCTGATCCAAGTGTGCAACGAGATATTATTGAAACATTAAAAAAACTCATTCCAGAAAATGGGGATTACCATCATATGGAGGGAAATAGCGATGCACACATCAAAGCAAGTCTGCTGGGATCATCAGTCACTGTTATGGTAAAAAATAAAAAAATGATACTTGGAACGTGGCAACATATCTTCTTTTATGAAGGAGATGGACCACGAACAAGAAAAGTTATCATAGATATACGAAAATAATAAGGAACTAGTAATAGTTATAATTCGCAGTCTTTACAGTCTAAATTTTCACACAGCTTATTATCAATCTTCCACTGTAATGCCCAAGTTTTGATATCCTTTATAATGCGTATGAAATCTTCACCGCTCTCTGTTAAAGCATATTCACATTTTATCGGGAAACATGTCGTGTCTATCTTTTTTGTAATTATTCCCTGCTTTTCTAGTTCCTTTAATCTTGCTGAGAGTACTTTTGGCGTTATCTCGGGCATATTTCTTTTAATTTCAGAATATCGTTTCTTTTCCGATTTTCCTTTATAAAGTTCAAGTAGTATGAGTGGCGTCCATTTTTTAGAGAGATACTCCATTGTTTTATAGACTGTGCAATCTTTATTCATGGTATCCATTCAGAAACTATCTACTATAAATATCGTAGTATACATATCATACTCACTATAAAAAGTATACTATGTGCTTTATATGGACAAAAAAAATGACACTGAGAGGTAAAAAATATGTTTTGTTATCAATGTGAAGAAACTGCAAAAGGAGAAGGCTGTACAAAATCTGGCGTATGCGGAAAAAAGGAAGACGTTGCAAATCTACAAGATCTATTACTACATCTTTGCAAAGGAATATCAATATATAATGTCGAAGCAAAGGATGAAGAGGCATATACTTTTGTTATGGAAAGCCTATTTTCAACAATAACAAATGCAAATTTTGATAAGCAACATTTTTTAAAGAAAATAAACCAAGCAATAGAAATTAGAGACAGAATCAAAGAAAACGTCACCATAAATAACCTGCATGATGCTGCAACATGGCATTCATCGGATGAAGAAGAAATACTGAAAAAAGCAACACAAGTCGGTGTACTCGCGACAGAAAATGAAGACATTCGATCACTTCAATCACTCTTAATATTTGGTTTAAAAGGGATTGCGGCCTATGCTGATCATGCCTATGTTCTTGGAGAAAAAGATGAAGAGATCTTCAAATTCATGACTGAGGCGTTAGTTGCAACTACAAAAGATTTATCGGTAGATGAGTTAGTTGGTCTTGTGCTGAAATGTGGGGAATATGGCGTTAAAACTATGGCGATGCTTGATAAGGCAAATACGTCAACGTATGGAACTCCTGAGCCTACACAAGTCAGCCTTGATGTACGAGATAATCCAGGTATTCTTATCAGCGGACATGATCTTAAAGACTTAGAAGAACTTCTCGAACAAACCCAAGGAACTGGAGTAGATGTATATACTCATGGCGAGATGCTTCCAGCAAATGCCTATCCTAACTTTAAGAAATACTCTCATTTCGTTGGAAATTATGGAAATGCATGGTGGAAACAACCCACTGAGTTTGATAAATTCAACGGACCAATACT
>JAIWHQ010000154.1:0-2090 GCA_048629575.1 Thermoplasmatota archaeon
GGGCAACTACAAGGTACTTCCTCTAAATCATTAACGTTATACTTGCCTGTTGAAAAGAGTAAATTCCCCATCCGGGCAGCTAAAATTGCTGAAACAGAATCAAAGAGATCTATGCCTATATATGTTAGTAGAGCAAGACTTGTTGGATCTCCTACACATGGAAGATATATCATTTTCTGATATCCAATTTTTTCTCTTAGTTCTGTGATGAAATCTACAAATTTTGATTGCTGATGAGAAAGCTGAACGGTATTTCCAACAATAAAAAAAGAGGCAGAGTTATTTTCTAACGCATCATTTATAATTCCCTTGTTCCCAGATATAACATAGCAAGTTACTTTCCCTTTTTTATATAATTTCATCGTAGATAAGTGTAGTTCATCTGGTAGATCTTTTGGATAAGTCATGTATCTGGAGATCTGCAGTTCATCTTCGATTTTTCCTGTTAAAGGTGAAAATACACTCTCCATTATTCTTAATGCTGGTTTTTCTGTTTTAATGTCCTGGTTTGTTACAACTAAATCCGCAAAATCTGGAGATTTGAATCTGGACGTGTTTATGAATAATATATTTGGTGTGACAACTTTTTTATCAGCAATTACAAGTTCGCCTAATCGTGCAGGGCCATCTCTTTTTTTCACGCTGAACTGCATTACCATGAGATACATGCCCTTCTTTAAAAAGTATTGGCGTTTGTTATAATGTTTTTGATATTATTCTCTGAAAATTATGCATCGATTCTTCTGTTTTCTGGTAACTTATCTACTTCATGCGAAATTTCATTATGTTTTTTTGATTTTCGCTTCATCATTCTTTCATTTTGATATTTTGGCAGAATATGTTTATATATTATTATTGATAAAGTGTGACACGCTACCAAGTAGCAGGTGATGGAAAATGGATGAAGAATATGAGTCTGCAATAATGGAAATCGATGAGATGCCTATTGGAAATAATGAATGTTATGAATCCTCAAGAAAAAAGATAGATAAAGTATTGAGAGAATTAAAGAGAAAAAGAAAAAATACGAAAGACAAAAGACATACGCCTGGATTAGACACTTAAATGTCTGCTTTTATCCTGTTTTGTAGTTTTCACAAAAAGAAATAGAGTTATAAAATATTATTGCATTCAAGTTACTGGAATGGGGTCATAAATGAATGAAAAAGACAAAAAGGAATTTTTAGATGATTTCAAAAAGGCAGATGGAGAAACAAAACTTGATATGTGGTATTATGCATTGGAACAAGAAGTTTTGTGGGAACAGATGCTTGCTGAAATGTCATTAATAGCAAGGGAGCAGGGCATGGACAAAGAACTAGATAAGATGGCGGAAGAAGAAATGAAAAAAATAAAAAGTGAATGATTGCATCAAGCCACCATATTAAACCTCTTCCACTCTTAGTTCCTCAGTATTAATTTATATTTATGTCCTCGTATAGTGAGTAGTAGCTGGTCATTATTGATTGGGTTTAATATATATCATATTTTCTCGTGACATGCAATCAGATTTTTTGAAATGTTGTTTCACTATTAACCATTAACAACCTTCAGAATTTCTTCCCCATATTTCATTATTCTTGCAGGACCGAGACCATGTATCTCTTCTAGTTCATCGGATTTCAGCGGCATTTTCTGTGCAATATCTATCAGTGTACGATCAGGCATTATGATATAAGCTGGAACGTCTTGTTCCTTGCTTAGATGTCGCCTCCACTCTTTAAGTCTCGTAGTCACATCTTTTGATAGATCCATACTGGTTTCAACATTATCTTTTTGCCGTAATGTTATTTCTTTTTCTTCTATCATCTTTTTCATGTTTTTTGATATGAAATAGGTTGATTTGTTTCCAGAGTATGTTAGATACAGATTGTTTTTTGCCCTGCTCATCGCAACATAGAACAGCCTTCTTTCCTCTTCCTCTTTGTCATATTCATCCACTTTCACCATTTCTATTACCGGATGTTCACTTCCCTTACACGGAAAATTGATACCATTGCACCCAACGACAAAAACCATTTTCGCCTCCATTCCCTTGATTGCATGTATTGTTGCAAGCGTTACCTCATTTTTTCTTGCTGTAATGCTTT